>JAPKHB010000001.1 GCA_026647295.1 Planctomycetota bacterium
CCGCCTTCGCGCTTGGCGGGAATCTTGAGAAAGTCCGCGCCGATTTCCTCGACCCGCTCACCCAGGCTGGCGAGCAAGCCGTCGGGCATGTTGGCGTGCTCGATGAAGAAATACGGGATGATTTCATAATGCCCGGGCGGCACAATGTTGGGCGTGAAGTTGAACACCAGCCGCCGGCTGCGCACTTCGGGGCCGATGCGATCATAGTCGCGCGTGTGCGCGCCGACGTCCGGCACATCCGCAAATATTTGACCCGATTCCCGATGCCGCAGCAGAATCGCGCCCAGGAAGCCGCCGACGCTTTTGGGATAGACCACGGTCACTGAATCGAGCGTGGCCTGTAACGACACCTGCACGTGCACCGGGCCGTCGAATTGGCTCGGCACCACTGCCGGCTCGACGTAGGTGAGAATGCGCAGCATCTTGAACAGCGAGACGTGGTTGATCAACTCACCGTCGGCGTTCAAGTCTCCGGCGCCGTACACGAACCGGCCGTTGCGCACGAGTACCTCGGCCCAAGCGAGTTTGTAATTTGCACCGTGGCTTGGGCCGGGAGGACGATGACCTGCCGCATGAGTCCTCTCCACCACGGGAGGTAGACCCTCGATGTGCGTGCTTCGCGCCTACGGGGCGAACTTCGACCCCGCAGCCTACCTCTCCGGAGGCTCTCTGCTGAAGTCCATCGTCATCCGCCAGCCCGGAGACCCCGTCTACGATCGGCGTCTAGCCAGGGGCAAGGGCGCAGAGAAGGGCTTCCACGTCGGCGTCAGCGATCGGCCGCCTTCGGACTGGGATGGACAGGTGCAGGATGCGACCCGCTTTCTCCGTGCGCACGAAGGAGAGTTGCGAAGCCTGCGCGCTCGCTCGGACGTCACCAGCCTGCATCTGGACTTTCCAACCGAAGCGAATCCAGCGGAGCGGAACGTCATCATCTGGGGCCAGGGGTTCCCGCTGGAGTTCATGAGGGCTGCCGTCGACGCGGGAGTCGATGTCTACGTCACCGTCTACTTCGCAACGACGGAGGGCGCCCAGCAAGACGGGGCAGATGGGGCTCCTGGAGGTTGGTTGTGAGCATGGGGAAAGGGCGCCGTGTGTTCCAGGGGGCCAAGTGAAGACAGGGTTGGCGTCAGGCCACCGCCCCGGCTACTCTAGCCCGCGGCATGCCCTCCCTCGACTGGATCGGAAAGTCCGCCGTCCTGAACCACCACAGGGAGGTTCCGTACCATCTTCTGCGCTACCAGCCGAGGTTGTCCGCTGGGGACCCTGGGAACGGGAACTTGCTCGTCCAGGGGGACAATCTGCTCGCGCTGAAGGCGCTCCTCCCGTACTACGCCGGTAAGGTCAAGTGCATCTACATCGACCCGCCGTACAACACGGGCACAGAGCAGTGGATTTACAGCGACTCCGTGCGCAGCCCAGAAATTGAAGCGTGGCTCGGAAAGGTCGTGGGGCCGGAGGGCGTCGACTTGTCGCGCCACGACAAGTGGCTGTGCATGATGCATCCGCGTCTCTCGCTCCTTCGTGAGTTCCTGACGCCTGATGGCGTCATCTTCATCAGCATCGACGACAACGAATTGGCCAACCTGCGGCTCCTGTGTGATGAGATATTCGGTCTTCGCAATCGCCTCGCCGTCTTCACCTGGGTCCGCAAGAAGAAGGGCTCGCATTTGGACCGCCGCGTCCGAAAGATGACCGAGTTTGTGTTGGCCTATTCTGCCGACCCGCAACGCTGCGTCGAGTTGTTTGGTGAAGCCGCTTACGCAGATAAGTGGCAGCCGCTGGTCAAGCGGACGAACGCGCTGAAGGTGCTAACGTTCCCCGCGTCGACAGTCGAGACGACCCTAGAGGACGGTGAGTACGCGGCAGGCCGTCGCGGAAGGGGCGGAACTGCCCTGGCCTTCTCAGCCCCTTTCACTGTTCAGGGCGGCAAGGTGGTGAGTCCCCTCGCGGCTGAGGGTCGCTTCGTATGGAAGCAGGACACGCTTGATGAGGAACGAAGACACGGCACTCGCGTGTCGCTGTCCAAGAGGTTCGGATTCAATGTCCTGCGTTGGAATCAGGAACACAAGTTCAAGCGGCCCCACACGTTGTTGAATGACGCACAGGGTGTCGGCACGAACGAAGACGCCAGCGCCGAACTAGCGGACATTTTCGGGGCTGAGCAGGGGACAGTCTTCCCGTTCCCGAAGCCGGTGTCCCTGGTCTCCTACCTGGTACGAAGCGCCACGAAAGAAGACCCGAATGCCCTTGTTCTCGACTCCTTTGCTGGCAGCGGTACGACAGCGCACGCCGTATTCGCTATCAACAAGGCCGATGGGGGACAACGGAGGTGCGTGCTAGTGGAGATGGAAAGGAAGATTGCTGAGGAGGTAACAGCCGAGAGAGTTCGTCGCATAGTTGCAGGCTACACGGCGCGCGACAGTACGCGGGTCGATGGCCTGGCTGGCGGTATTGAGTTCTGTACTCTCGCCCGCCCACTGATCGACGCCACCGGGGCGCTTTCCCGAGACGTGAAATATGAGGAGCTCGCTCGGCACATCTTCTTCGCTGAGACGGGTGAGCCGCTCCCTGCTACCGGGCTGAGGCAGAGGCCTCTGCTGGGGGCTTCCCGCGGGATCGCGTACTTCCTTCTCTTCAACGGTGTCATGGGCGACAAGTCTGCTGGGGCGGAGAATGTCCTCACCACGGGGACTCTTGCTGCTCTTCCGCCTCACCCTCAAGGGAGGGGGGCACCGCGCGTCGTCTACGGCGAGGGATGCCGCTTGGGTGTTGAGCGCCTCCGCCGCGAGAATGTCATCTTCAAGCAGATCCCGTACGGGCTCAGGGGGATCTAGCCGTGGGTCTCCAGCTTAAGGGCTATCAGCAGCGCTCGCTCGGTGTCCTCCGCGACTACCTCCGCCGCGCTCGCCAGAGTACGGCGATGGTGAAGCTCGCCTTCATGGACTGCACCGAACAGCTCTACGCACAGAGGTTCCTTCCCCAGGCGCTCCAGGAACTCCCGTACGTCTGCCTTCGCGTCCCGACCGGCGGCGGCAAGACCTTCATGGCCACGCATGCGATCTCCATCGCTTGTCGTGACTTCCTCCAGGCAGAGCGGTGCGTCGTCCTGTGGCTAGCACCGACGAACACGATCGTGGAGCAGACGATTCGGACGCTCCGCAACCGCACACACCCGTACCGAGAAGCTCTCGACCAGGAATTCGGCGGGAACGTGGAGGTGCTAACTGCGGCGGACGCCCTGAATGTCACGCGTGGCACCCTCGATGGCGCGCTCACGATTGTCGTCTCGACTCTCGCTGCGATGCGGGTGGAGGTGATGGAAGGCAGGAAGTTCTACGAGCAGAACGGCGCGCTGAGCCACCACTTCACTGGCCTGAACGCCAAGCAGGAAGCGCTGCTGGACGCGCTCCCGAGCGACGGCCCTGTTCACTCGCTGACGAATGTGCTGCGACTGCGGCGTCCGGTCGTCATTATGGACGAGGCGCACAACGCTAGGACTCCGCTGTCATTCGACGCGCTAGTGCGTTTCGGCCCCTCTTGCGTCCTGGAGTTCACGGCTACCCCGGACCAAGGTGAGACCCGGAGCAATGTCCTCTACGCGGTGTCGGCGGCCGAGATGAAGTCTCCACCTGAAGAGCAGATGATCAAGCTCCCGATCCGGCTGCGGACGCGGAGCATCTGGAAGGAGGCGGTAGACGCCGCCATCCGGCAGCAGAAGCGCCTCGAAGAGGTCGCCAAGGAGGAAGAGGCCGAGTCGGGGGAGTACATCCGACCGATCGTCTTGGTGCAGGCGCAGAGCAAGCACGCCACCGATGAGCGACTGACGGTCGACGTCTTGAAAAAGGCGCTACGCGAGGAGTTCAACATCCCGGAGGCGTGGATCGCGGTGGCGACCGGGGAGGAGGATGACCTACCCGAGGACATCCTCAAGCCGACCTGCGAGGTCCGGTTCGTCCTGACGGTTTCCAAGTTGCGCGAGGGCTGGGACTGCCCATTCGCCTACGTCCTCTGCAGCGTGAGCAACCTCTCAAGCAGTGGGGCCGTCGAGCAGATCCTCGGGCGCGTGCTGCGTATGCCCTATGCCCACGCCAAGAAGCGCGCTCCTCTGAACTACGCCTACGCCTTCGTGACCTCGGACCGGTTCACGACGGCGGCAAACTCACTCGCGGACGCGCTGGTCGAGAGCGGGCTGGAGAGGTTCGAGGCCAACGCGTTCATCGAGCCCGGAGGCGATCTCGGGTTCGACGATGGACCCGGACCACTCTTCGAGGGCGGCACGCGAACCGTCGAGGAAACCCTGTCTTTGGAGTTTCGCAGGGACTCGCTCCCCAGCGAGGTTCGCGAGCGGGTGACGGTCGAGTACGTGGCTACGCCGCAGGGGCAGGCGGCAAAGCTCACTTACGTTGGGCCACCCCTGTCGGACGCGGAGGCTACGGCCTTCAAAGTGGGATCCATGAGCGAGGCGGATCGAGTCGCGGTCGAACGTCTGGTCCGTAGAAGCAGGGGGCTCCCTGCCTACCCGGCCGTCCTCGGCGTGAGGCTGGCTGTGCCTCACCTCGCCCTGCGCCGTGAGACCCAGTTGGAGATCTTCGAGGACCAGTTCCGAGACGTGTCCTGGGCGCTAGCAGACTGCGATCCTCTGCTGACGGAGAGCGAGTTGCCGCTCTCGCCTCCAGCGGGTCAGGCTGCAGATGTGGACATCACCGCCAAGGGGAAGGTCGAGATCCGTGCGATCGAGGACCTGCGAGAACAGATCACATTCAACGACCTGCGAGGCCCGAAGTCGGTAGCCGAGCTGGCGGTGTGGCTGGACCGAGCAATCGACCACCCCGATGTTCCTCAGGCGGATGCGAGCCTCTTCCTGCATCGAATGATCGAGGGGCTGATCGAGAAGAGGGGCGCGACGCTACCCGATCTCGTCGCGGCGCGATTCAGGCTGCGGGACGCGGCCACGGAGAAGATCCGACAGCACCGCCGCGCCGTTCTCACTAGGAGCTTTCAGGCGATGCTCCTGCCTGACGCGACCGAGCCCCTGGAGGTGAGTCCGGCACTGGTATTCGAGTACCCCCACGATAACTACCCGGCGAACAGGCTGTACACGGGTCGCCTGTCGTACCAGCGCCACTACTACGAAAAGCCCGGCGACATGAACTCGGAGGAGGCCGAGTGCGCGCTGCTGATCGATCAGCACCCGCTCGTCGAGACGTGGGTAAGGAACCTAGAGCGACGGTCGATGGAGTCGTTCTGGCTCCAGACGTCTAGTGACAAGTTCTATCCCGACTTCGTAGCGCGGCTGTTGGACGGGCGGCATGTCGTCGTCGAGTACAAGGGCGATGGCTGGCGTCGGACCGCTGACACGGATGAGAAGACGACCCTAGGAGCCCTGTGGGAGGCGCGTAGCGGCGGGCGCTGCCTGTTCCGCTTGGTAGGGAAAGAGGACATGGCGGACGTCCTGGGGTCCATCCGATGACCAGGCCGCACGGCCAGCGTAGTCGATCGGCTGAATCCGAGCGCACAGGTCCCTGCGACGAGATCCATCACGCCGACGCCACGCATCATGCCACCCCCACACCCGGCTCCTGGCGGGAGAAGCCTGAACCGGCGGAGTCCGGCTGGGCTACCGGGGGCTTCACCTGAACGCGGAGCGGAACTCCGATGTCTGCTCCCACGACGATCGCCTCGCCCTGGCTCAGTGATGGAACTGTGCCGAGTGTGGATCGCTCAGCTGCATCAGTGGCGCGCTCGACGGCCTCCCGGTCAAGGTGGTTGGCGAGTCGGTGGATGATCATGGTCCCCATCTGACTGAGTACATCCTGAGGAACATCACGCGGGCGCTGGGTGGCCAGAATCAGTGATGCGCCGTACTTCCTTCCCTCCTTGGCCAGAAGCGAGAATGCATCTAGGGCGAACCGTGCGCCCTCCTCTCCGATCTGCTTATCGAGAAACTGATGCGCCTCGTCGAGCACGACCACGAGCGGCCCCCTACCGAGTGCGCGGCGCCGCGCTCGCTCCAACAAGAAGCGACCAATAGCGTTTACGACTATCTCCCTGACGTTGCGCTCGAAGGACAGCCTCTCAAGCGATATCCGGAGGATTGGCCGATCCGAGCCGCTGATGAAGCGCTCGATCAGGGCGAATATCGAGGGATCGTCGGAAGGGTCAAACAGACACTTCATGGCAGCGGAGTCGATGCAGGCCCGAATACGATAGACTAGCGATACGCAGTACCCCCACTGCTTCTCGTCTGCCTTACCCCATTTTGTGTCGTCGTCGTAGCCAGTCGGCCACACGCACTCGTTCCGGATCTGGTCGGGGAGCGCATTTATATCAAACCGCGCCAGTTCACCCTCAACGACCTCGGCGTGCGTTGCGTACGCTTGCTGGAACTCTGCCTTCCGACGCATCGCCTTCACGTACGTCCCCGCAGTGGAGAGTTCGGGCGCGCATTGGACGACCTTGAGAGTTTTCATCGCCTCCCGGAGCATGGGTGCCTGCATCCCGCCACTTGGTGCGAAGATGGCGAACAGGTCGCCTTCGGTCAACGAGCGGTACGGGACACACGCCCCTCTTGCTCCGTCCGGAGCGTCCCCTATGCACACATGCTCCGCAGCAGCGCCGAGAGTATGGTACTCGCCAGTTGCATCAACGAGGATCACGCGCGCCCGTGCAGCACCAAGTTCCGCCACGAGGCGAGATACGGTCCAACTCTTCCCGCCCCCGGTGGCGCCGAGGACGGCGAGGTGGCGACCGACCAGGTGCTGGGGCTTCATGCGAAGTAATTCGGAGTCGGCGCCGTGCGCCCAGCCCAGTTCGATGTCTGGCGAGTCCCGCAGACGAACATCACGCAGAGGGCTCTCGGCGACCCAGCGCACCATCTCAGGCGGAGCGAGGTAGGCTCTCGCACCGACGCGAGGTGGCTTCGTCACCCCTCTGCGAACGCCCCCGGAAGCCAGGTCAATCTCGGCGAGCAACTGAACCTGCGCCACGGGCTCTTCCGCACTCAAGATCCCGGTGCGAAGGTCAGCCCGAGAGTCACGCTCCGGAACGCGGACTTCAGATACTCGGCCATATACCATCGCTGGGCCGGACTCGATGGTCAGGTGGTCACCAACGCGAGGCACTGGGGTCTGCCCATGCCTGCCCAGAGGGTACTTCCCCAGGATCCACGCGGCGCGATCCTCGACCCGCACGACTGCGCCCACGGCCAAATCTGGGTCGCAGGGTGACGCCGGAAGCGGGTGGCCAAGGCTCACGTCGCAGATGCCCTCCGCCGGTCCTCGTGGACTTCCTGAGTAGTCTCTGGGACGAGGTCAGGGAGGAGGGTTACGAACTGCTCAAAGGTCGCGGCCAGACCCAGGAGCCGAGCGTCGCGCCTCACGATCAAGTCCTTCACGAGTTCGTGGGCTTCAGTGGTCGCGCCTTCCCACTCGGGGTCCACGATCACGAGTTTGAGGCCGGTGTTCGAGCGAATGGCTGAGATGAGCGGTTGAGCAATGTGGTCATCGCAAAGGCCCGACCCGAGGACGAGCAGGCTCGCGTCCGGTGCCCGCAGCGCAAACTGGAACCGTGACATCATGTCAATGAAAGGCCGCGCGTAGGAGGAACGGTACTTGTCACTGCGCGGGTAGATCAAGATGGGTTTCTGGGTGGCAGAGTCTTTGAGCAGCCTCCGCCCCTCCTGCGTCCAATCGACAGAGCCGTGCAACTTGTGGAGATGAAAGACGTTCGGGTGGTAGGTCTGCGCTCGGCCATCGTTGGTCCGCCGGACGATGTCCAGGTCGAAGTGCCCATCGTCGTACTCTTGGGGGGTCGAGAACGAGAATCCATCGACTACGACGAACCGTGCCCTCACAGCCGCGCGCTCATAGCACATGTCGTAGTTCGTGCTGAACACGCGGAGCCTAGGCAGGTGATCCTGTCGCCGCGCGGCCTTCCGCAGGAGTGTCTCATGGACGCTCAAGTCGGTGGCGTCGTCAACGAATCTGCACGCGGCAGTGATCTCCGCCTCGGCCGCCTTGATGAACCTCTCGACCGAAGGCGTAGGCCGGAAGTCCTCCGCGACTTGGCAGCGGGATAGCAGCGCCTCAACGTTGCTACCCTCCGTGTACCCCACGGTCTCTCGAACCGTAGCAAACTCGCTTCCCCCTGCCGCCTCTACTCCCTTCCATAGGTCGCCCATGCTCGGTGCCCCATCGATGTGGCGGGTCGTGCCGAGCCCACAGAGGATTAGCAGGTTGGGGCTGAGCATCGCGCGCGTGAGTGCAGAAGTTAGGGCCGCTTGGATCGGGTCAGGCAGCCCACCCTGCTGCTCCGGCGCGCCCTCAGGGAGCGCGATCCACTCACCCTTGGTTTCGGCAGAACAGACCCTGATGGCCTCGGCCACGCGCGCCTCCCCCCTGGGGCCAGGACCCTACGCAGCTTGCGCGAGCAGGCCTCCCCCATGGGGACCAGAGCTTGCCATGACGCTCCGACACCCCCCACGCCGGGGCCATCCCCGGGGCCTTCCCTGTGTGCCCGGGTGTCCCCCCATGGGGCCCAGTGAGTTCGACCCCCGCGCCAGCGGTCGAAGATGAATGACCGCGAAATCCGAGGGCCGAGGCCGAAGTCAGCCCAAAAGACAAAATTAAGGATGGCGGGAGAGCAAGGGAATCGAACCCTCCTGTCCCAGGTTGCCCAGGGACACAGCGGTTTTGAAGACCGTGGGGGGCACCAGCCCGCCATCCTCTCCCGCGCGAGAGGAAGGAGGGGATGCTACGCCGGCGAGCAGCGCCCGGCCACCGGGGGACCGGCGGGCGCGGGGCTTCGGTCCCCGCGGGCCCCTGGCGCCGCCCCGGCGAGCGCTGGCCGGCGTGGCCGGGCGGGTGCGCGCGGCTGGTCGCGCGGCAGGCGCTGGTGCAGGGGAGGGACGGTGGCAGGCTGGGACGGATGAGCGACGGCGACAAGGCGGTCTCCCGGCGCACGTTGATCCGCGGGGCGGTCGCCGGCGCCGCGATCCTGGCCACCGGCCTGGGCGCCCGGGCCGAGGAGCCGGCGGTTGGGGCCCCCGGAAAGGAGCCCGAACCCGCGCCCAAGCCTCCGCCCCGGCCGCCCCGGATGCCGGTCGCCTTCGTGGGGCACGGCTCGCCGATGCTCGCGCTGGACGCGGTGCGGGGCCGGGAGTTTCACGCCTGGGCCGAATCCATGGGCCGGCCGGTCGCGGTGCTGGTCGTCAGCGCCCACTACGAACGCCGCCCGGTCACCCTCGGGGCCACGCGCACGCTCCCGCTGATCTACGACTTCCGCGGCTTCCCGCCGGCGCTCTACCAGGTGCGCTACGCCCCGCCGGGGGCTCCCCGCCTCGCCCGGCGCGTCGCGCAGGCGCTCGCCCCGCTGGGGCCCGTGGCCGAGCAACCGGACCGCGGGCTGGACCACGGCGCCTGGGTCCCGCTCAAGTGGATGTACCCCGGGGCCGACGTGCCCGTGCTGCCCGTCTCCCTGCCCAGCCACGACCCCCGCGCGCTGCTTGCGTTGGGCCGCGCCCTCGGGCCGCTGCGGGACGAGGGCGTCTTGATCCTGGGCAGCGGGAGCCTCACGCACAACCTGCGGCGCCTGGACGGCCGGCCGGGCGCGCCGACGCCGGCCTGGGCCGCGGACTTCGACGCGTGGGTGAGCGACGTGCTCGCGCGCCGCGCGGTGGACGAGCTGCTGGACTGGGAACAGAGGGCCCCCGCCGCGCGCACCAACCACCCCACCGTCGAACACTTCGTCCCGTTGATCCTCGCCGAGGGCGCGCGGCGCACCGACGACGCGGCCGCGTTCCCCATCACCGGCTTTGACGCGGCGTCCATCTCCCGGCGCTGCGTCACGTTCGCCCCCCCGGCGCCTCCCGCACGCCCGGCGCCCCCGGCGGCCCCGGCGGCCCCCGTCCGGCCCGGCTAGGGCGCGCGGCCCCGCCCCGGGGGAGCCCGGGCTACGGGCCGCCGACCCGGTGGCGCGTCTTGGCCGGAGGCGGGATGCGCCGCGCGATCAGGTCGCGGGCCCAGGCCGAGGCCGCCGCGCCCAGCGCCTCGGGGGCCATGCCAAAGCGGCGTTCGAAGCTGCCGTCCTTGGCGAGGGCCTTTCCGGTGTAGACCTCCCGGACGTGCTCCATCAGGGCGGCGCGCGTCTGCTCGCCTGCGTGGAAGAGGTAGGCGCACAGCAGGGCCGACTGCTCGTAGAAGAGGTGCAGGGGGGTGGGCTGGCGGACGGCGAGCAGTTCCCAGGTGGAGGGGATCTCGGCGACCGGTTTGCGCGAAAGGCCGTGGAAGTCCGCGCCCGAGGCGTCGACGACCGACGCCCAGGGCAGCAGGACGGACGCGGGGGCGTTGGCCACCACGTCCAGGTGGTCGCTGCGCAGGTTGAAGGTGTCGTAGACGCCCGGACCGGGCTCGAAGATCCAACTCTCGACGAAGGTGGCGAGGCCCTCGACGAGCCACAGGGCCCGCGGGCCGGAGGTCAGGGCGGCCTGGGCCTCGCGCTCGGCGTACAGCGGGCAGCGGACCTGGAACCAGTGATGGGCCAGTTCGTGGGCGTAGGTGGCCAGGAGGCGCTCGTCGGGATCCTCGCCCTCGGGCAGCCAGATGCGCGTGAGGTTGGCCTGCACGTCGTAGTGCCCCGCCGACCACTCGCGCGCCCCGTGGGGGTCGGCGCCCGGGAGGGCCAGGCCCTGGTACTCCTTGCGCGACTCGAAGAGCTGGAGCAGGAGCGGCCAACGGCTCTCCCGGCGGCGCTCCGGGCCGGTGAAGGTCTCGTCCAGCGCGCTGCAGACCAGTTCCCCCAGCGAGAGGCACGCGGCCAACGCCCGGGGCTGCCGGGCGGGCGTGATGATCATGAGGCGCGGGCTCTTGAGGCCCAGGAGGTCGGGGCGCCAGTAGTGCAGCGCGGCCCCCAGCTCGCGCTGGGCGGGCGAGAGGTCCGGCGCCTCGCCCTGGGGCGGCGTCACCTGCTCGATGGGGATCCCGGAGAAGGTGGTATGGACGTCGAGCCACTCCCGCGGGTCGAACGGTTCGCCCGGGTCGATGTAGGCGGGGATGGACGCCCGCACCATCTCGCGGGCGATCGGGTGGTTGGGGTCGCGGGCCAGGGCGTCCAGGAGGAAGAACCGCCGCACCGCAGGCTCGGCCGCCGCGAGCCCGCTCTCCAGGCCCCGGCGCACGATCGGCGCCGCGTCCCGGTCGAATCCGGCGAGCGCCTCCTCCAGTTCGCGCTGGCGCTCGGCCGGGACCGGCTTGCGGCCGCCAAAGGGCAGCGTGCCCAGGCGCTTTTGGAGCGCCGCGAGGCGCTTGGCCTCGGCCCCGGCGCGGCGGGCCGCGGCCAGGACGCGCTCCAGCGCCTCGGCGTTGCTCCAGGCCTGCACCTTCGTGGCCAGCGCCAGCAGGGCGGCGCCCTGCTCCAGGCGCGCCAGGCGCGCGAGCGCGCCGGCCGTGCCCGCCAGGGTCGACGTGTAGAGGAGTTCGCCCCCCGGCTCGGTGACGACCGCGACCGCGGCGAGCGGAACGCGCGTCTCCTTGCGCCCCTGGGTGAGGACGAGGGCGCCGCCGGCCGGATCCAGCGCGGCGCCCTTGGTGAGCACGGTGCCGTCGTGGAGCAGGGCCCGGAGGGGCTCGATCCGGGCGGCCTCGCCGCCCGCCCGCGCGGCCTCCTGGGCGCGCCCGAAGAACTGCGGCCCGTGGCGCGGCCGCCCCGCCTCCCGCCAGCAGGTGAGCGACCCCTCCTCGTCGGCGGTGAGGAGGCACTCGTGGCCGGGGATGGTGATCAGGGCCTCGATCCGGGGGACGGCGGCGTCGAGCAGGCGGTGGCGTGGCAGGGAGACGCCCGTGCCCCCGATCCAGAAGGCGTCGGGGCAGGCCGCGGGCAGGAGGGTCGGGGTGAGGAGTTCGGGGCGGCGCTTCGGGGTCGCGAGCGTCTGGTAGCGCAGTTCGGGGGGCCGGTACGCCTTGAGGAGGTCCAGGCTCTGCCCGTGCGGCCCCTGCCGCCGGACCACCAGGCCGCTGCCGACCCGGGCACCCGGGGCGAGGTGGTCGAACAGGCCGGCACTTACGGACGGGTACGAGGAGTCGGGTGCGTGCCAGATCGCGGTGCGCAGCGAGACCCCCGGCCGGGCCGCGACCACCGGAGCGCCGTGGTCCACGACGATCAGGTGGTCGAAGGCGCTCACGCGCGACTCGGCCGCCTCGGCGGGCGGGCGCCCGGTGCCGTGGTGCCCGACGAGGTCCGTGAGGTGCAGGCCGTGCGCCAGGTCGTCCGTCCGCAGGTAGCAGTTCCCTGCCGCGTCGTAGGTCAGCCCGTACACGGCCTCGCCAGTGGCCGCCTGGTGGCCGTACACGCGCACGCCGAGTGCCACGGGCGGCCCGACGCGCAGCACGTTGGACCACTCCATCAACCCCTTGACGCGCGTGACGACGTAGGGCCAGGCGAGCAGCGCGGGATCGTCGGCGTCGTGGGGCACGGGGCCCCAGGCGACGTGCCAGCGCCCGGCGACCAGTTGCACCAGCGCCACCTCGGTGCGCGAAACCGGCGCGAGGACGAGGTCCTCCCACACCGCCGGCTCCCAGCGGGTGACCCCCGGCAGCGGGAAGGGGGGACCGAGCGGCTCGGCGTCCTCCAGGCGCAGCGCGTGGATCGCGAGGCTTCCGTCCACCGCGCGCGTCTGGACGTAGAGGCGGTCGTGCCAGAGCAGCGGCTCGCCGTCCAGGCGACCCGAGAGCGGCGCCGCCCCGGCGGCGAGCCGCCAGGCCGGCTCGAGCGCCCCGGTCACCGACGGCGTCTGGACCGCGCGCGTGCGCGCCGGGCAGGCCCCGCGCATCGTCCAGCAGCCGGACGGGGCGGCCAGGAAGGCGCCATCCGTGGGCCCGGCCTCCTTGGGCTCGGCCTGTTGCTCCCCGGCCTTGGGCTCCTCGGCCAAGCCCGGAGCCACGCCCCCCAGCCCCAGCAGGAGGACCAGCCCGACCCCACGAAGTGCACGACCACCGCCCATGGCGCCCCAGCCTAAAGGACGCGGCGGGCGTCGTTCAAGCCAGGGTGGACGCCGGCCCAAGGGCGGGCGGGCGCCGCGGCGCCGCGCCCGCCCGGCGCGCCGCCACGGCGGACAGCCAGGCGAGGACGTCGCTGCCGTCGCCCCCGGGGTCGCAGGCGCACACCCGTCCCTCGCGCACGCCCCGATCCAGCACCGGGGAGCCCACGGCCTGGAGGTAGGTGAAGGCGGCGTCGTCCAGGTAGTACCAGTCCTCGTGGATGTCGATGAAGCGGGCGCGCTGCAGCGGGTCCGCAACGAGTCGGGTCGTGGCGCCAAACCAGGCCGCGTCGCGAATCGTGCCGCGGCACAGTTGCAGGACGACGTCGTGTGCCGCGCCGATGCGCGCGGCGCTCGCGAGGATCTCGCCAAACAGCACCGCGTCGCTCACGCACACCAGGCGCTCGAAGCCCGCGCGCCGCACGGCCGCTTCGAAACGGCCGGCGGCCAGCGCGGGCTTGGCCGCCCCGAACGTGGGCCGCACCAGCGTGCCGTCGATGTCGAAGTAGAGCACGGCCGGGCGGGCCGGGGCCGCCGGGGACCCCAGGCCGACGAGGGGATCGGGCCGGGGCCGGTAGGCGCGGCGCACGACCAGGCGGTCCAGCGCCGGCGGGTCGAGTACGGCCCGGGCCGGTGACGCCGGCGGCCAGACGGGGGATCCGAGGGGGACGCGGGAACCGGACATGGGCACCTCCGACCAGGTGGGCCCGTCGTCGCAAGGTGCGTGCCGTGGCGCCGGGCGCCTGCAACCGGCCGCGGCGGGCCGCGCCGCCGGCCCGCTGGCTCGAAACTCCACGGGGCGTGCAATTCCTGCCCGGGCCCCCGCCGCGCGCGGGCCCCCCCGAGCGCCGACCCGACCGACCTAACCGGGGCCTGGGACGCGCTACACTCGCCGACATGAAGTGCCCGACGCTCCTCTTCCTCGCCCTGCCGCTCGCCGCGGCGTTTGCCGGACTGCTGGGCTGCCAGAGCAACGAAGTGACCGGCCGCGAGCAACTCCTCCTCTTCAGCGACGCGCGGATGGTCGAGTTGGGCCAGGCCGCCTACGCCGAGATGACGGGGCCGGGCTCGCCGGCCCGGATCGTGACCGACCCGGCCTTCATTCGCCCGCTGGAAGAGGTCGGCCAGGCCATCGCACGCGCGGCCAACCGCCCGGACTTCGCGTGGGAGTTCCGGCTGATCGACGACCCCGCGACCGCGAACGCGTGGGCCCTCCCGGGGGGCAAGATCGCCTTCTACACGGGCATCTACCCGATCCTTCAGGATCGCAACGGGATGGCGATCGTGATGGGGCACGAGGTGATGCACGCCCTCCTCCAGCACGGCAACGAGCGCATGAGCCAGGCGACCGTGGGCGAGTTGGCGCGGGTGGCCGCGGACGCGGCGCTGCGCGACGCGCGCTACCGCGGAGAGATCCTGGGCGCGCTGGGACTCGGCGCCCAGGTGGGCGTCTTGCTGCCCTACAGCCGCCGGCACGAGAGCGAGGCCGACGAACAGGGGCTGTACCTGGCCGCGCGCGCCGGCTTCGACCCCGACGCGGCGATCGGCGTGTGGGAACGCATGGCGGCGCTCTCCGGGGAGCGCCCCCCCGAGTTCCTCTCGACCCACCCCGACCCGCGCCGGCGCATCGAGGACATGCGCCGGTGGCTCCCGCGCGCCCGGGAGATCTACGCCCAGTCGGTGCGCCAGCCCAACGCGCCGCTTCCCGCGGTCGCGCGCCCGCGCTGACGCTCGGCCGACCCCGGCCCGGACCGGCGCGGCCCCGCCTGCGTGCATCGGGCGGGGCCGGCCGCGCGGAAGGCGGCCCTGCGGCCCCGGCGTCCAACCGGCCGGAGGTCTCCCATGAGCGTGTTGTCCCCGGTCGATCTCGCGTGCGCGTGCGGCACCCCGGTCCGCGTCGTCCTGGCCCGCAGCGTGAACGCCCCGCGCGCCCCCGCCCTGGTCGAGGCCGCGCGCACGGGGCGCCTGCACCGCACCGCGTGCCCGGCCTGCGCCACGGCGCTGCGGGTCGAGCGCCGGCTGCTGTGGCTCGACGCGCCCTGCGGCCGGCTCTGGCTCGTGTTGCCCCCCGCCGCCCGCGGCGAGGCGCCCGGCGCGCTCGACGCGCTGGACCGGGCGCTTGGCGCGCCGGAGGTGGCGGGCCTCTTCGGGGGCGTCGCGCCGGGCGTCCTGATCGGGTTGGCGGGCCTTGGCGCCTGGCTTCGCGCCCGGGCGCGCGCGCCCGGGGCGCCCGCCCGCGCGCCCGGGGCCGCGGCGCGGCGCCCGCAGCACCGCGAGACGGCGCAGCTGGCCGCGCTCGCCGCAGCGGTGCGCCGGGGCACGCCCCTGGACGTGGCCGCGCCCGCGTGGCACCGGATGCTCGCGGGGCTGCCCCGCGGCGCACACCTGGACGCGGCGTCGCGCCGCCACCTGGCGGCCCTCTTCCACCACCTGGGGGCGCGCGGGCTCGAACGCGAGGAGGCGCGCCTCCTCGAGGTGCGCTTCGCCGTCACGTTGGACGAGGACTGGGTGCGCAACGCCCTGCGCGGCGACCTGCCGCGGCTGTGGGCGATGCTCGAGGCCCTGCCCGACGAGCACGTGGAGGAGAACGCCTGGCTGACCTCCATCGAACTCGAGCCCGACGCCGCGGGCGGGTGGTACGACCCGCAGGAGCGCGAGATCGGCATCGGCGCCGACGAACTGTCCGATCCGACGCGCTTCGGGGCGGTCCTGCGCCACGAGGTCGGCCACGCCGTGCACGAAGGGCGGCTGGGCGCGGTGGACCGCTGGCTCGAGGCGCGCTTTGGCTGGCGCACGCACGGGCTCTCGGATCCGGAGATCGACGCCTGGGTGCACGCGATGGGCGGCTTTGGCGAAAGCAGCGTCGAAGAACGCCGTGACGTGCGCCGGGCCGTGCGCGAGGCGGTCGGGCCGGCCGGGCGCTGGGCGCTCGGCCCCGGGCCGCGCCTGCCGGCGCACCATCCGTGGAACCGCCCGGACTTCGGCCCCCGGCTCGCGCTCGAGCGCACCGGCTCCCCGTGGTGGGAGGCGCGGGCGGGCTGGCACCGCGTGGGGCCGCGGGCCTTCTTCGCCAACCCCTGGTACGCGACGCTGATCGAGGTCGACGCGGCGGCCTTGGACCTCATCGAGCGCATGCCCGACGGCTACGCGGCGATGTCGCACTTCGAGTTCTTCGCCGAGCTGTACGCCATGCACCGGGACCCCGCCAACCCCCGGCGCCGGGGCCTGCCCCGGGACGTCGCCCGCTGGCTGTCGCGGGAACTCGGCCCCGCAGAGCCCGGCGCGCCGCGCCGGCCGCACGAGGAGATCCGGCGCCCGGCGTGAGGCGGGGCCCGGCGCAAGCCGGGCGGCGCACGGCGCGGGCCGCGGGGCGCGCGCGGGTAGGATCGCCCGCCCATGGCCTCCGCGCGCTTCCAACCCGGCCTGGCGCTGGCCACCCGCGCGCCCGAGAGCTCGCACGGCTTCGAGCGCGAACTCGACGCCTTCCTGCGCGAGCGCCTGCGCCTGCTCACGGCCGTGCTGGCCGGCGTCGGCCTGCTCATGTTCGCGGCCATGTTCCTCACCCGCGTGCACCACTTCGGGCTCGCGCGCGCGCTCACGTTCGTCGAGCTGTGGGTGATCCTGGGCGCGGTGGCCTGGACGGCGGGGCTGTCCCGGCTCGTACGCCGCCGGCCGCTGCGCGGGCGGGCGCTTCGGGCCGTGGACCTGGCGGCGCTGTGGATGCTGGTCGCCGCCTGCGCGGCCTTCTACGCGGCGGCCAACGACGGCGAGAACCGGCTGCTGATCCCGTTCCTGGGCCTCATGCTCGTGGCGCGCGCGCTGGTGGTCCCGAGCACGCCGTGGCACACGCTGCGCGTCTCGGCCGTGGCCGTGCCGGCGCTGCTCGCGGTGCAACTCGGCCTGGGGACCGTACACGCCAAGGGGCTCGGGCCCTACCCGACGGAGGTGTTCCCGACGCTGGTGATCTGGGACCAGATCCTCCTCGGTCTCGGCGTGGGGCTGGCGACGCTCGCCTCGCGGGTGAACTTCGCGCTGCGCCGGCGCGCCTACGACGCGCTCAAGATCGACCGGTACGTGCTGGAGGAGAAGATCGGCGAGGGGGCGATGGGCGCCGTGTACCGCGCGCGCCACGCCCTGCTGCGCCGGCCCACGGCGATCAAGGTGATGCGGCCGGAGATCGCGGGCGAGCGCAGCCTCGAGCGCTTCGAGCGCGAGGTGCGGCTCACCAGCCGGCTCACGCACCCCAACACCATCGCGGTGTACGACTACGGCACGACGCCCGAGGGGCACTTCTACTACGCCATGGAACTCCTCGACGGCGCCGACCTGGCGCGCGTGGTGGACCGCACCGGGCCCCTGCCGCCCGGCCGCGTGATCCACCTCCTGATCCAGGCCGCCGGGGCGCTCGCGGAGGCCCACGCCCTGGGCCTCGTGCACCGGGACGTAAAGCCCAGCAACCTGATCCTCGCCCGCCAGGGGGGCCGCCACGACGTGCTCAAGGTGATGGACTTCGGCCTGGTGAAGGAGACGGAGGGCTCGGCCCGCACGCTCACGGGTGCCGGGGAGGTGTGCGGCTCGCCGGAGACCATCTCCCCCGAGGTGCTGCGCGGCGACGCGGTGACGCCCGCGGCCGACCTGTACGCGCTGGGCGCCGTCGGCTGCTTCCTGCTCACCGGAAAGCCGATCTTCGACGCGGACACGGTGCCGCTTCTCCTGGCGATGCACCTGGGGGCGCCGCCCATCCCGCCCCGCGCACGGGGCGTGGCCGCGCCGGCGGACCTGGAGGCGACGCTCCTGGCCTGCCTCGCCAAGGACCCGGCCGAGCGGCCCGCGGGCGCCGAGGCGCTCGCGCGTCGGCTCGCGGCCTGCGCCGACGCGGGCACCTGGGGCGAAGCGGAGGCCGTCGCCTGGTGGGCCGAACACGGCGCCGCGCTCGGGGCCATGGCGGGCGCCCCATCCCGGGAGTAGCATCCAGCCTTCCGGAGGTTCCGCCATGAACGCCCATGCGACCCTGGGCGGCCCTCCCGTGCGCGCGGGCGCACTGGAGATCACCCCGCTCGTCCACCCCCAGGGGTGCCGGGGGTACCTCGTCGCCGACCGCGCCTCCGGCGAGGCCCTCGCCCTGGACGTCACCCTGGACCAGCAGGCCTTGGCGCTGGCGTGGGTCGAGCAACAGGGGCTGCGCCTGCGTTGGGTGGTGGACTCGCACACCCACGCCGACCACGCCTCGGCCGCCCTCGGCCTGGCCCGGGCCGCGGGCGCGGCCCGGGTCGCCCACGAGGCCGGCGGCCACCGCCGCGTGGCCCGGCGCATCGGCGAGGGGGACCGGCTCGAGTTGGGCGACCAGGGTCTCGGGGCCCGCGACGCCCCGGGCCACACGCCCGACCACCTCGTGCTCGAGGCCCCGGGCGTGGTGTTCTCGGGCGACTCCCTGCTCATCGGCGCGGTGGCCCGGGCGGACTTCCTCGGGGGGGACGCCGGCGCCCTTTACGACACCCTCGACCGCGTCTTCTCGCCGTTGCCGGGCGCCACGCTCCTCTTCCCCGGCCACGACTACGCCGGACGCACCCAGAGCACGCTCGAGGCCGAGCGGCGGTCCAACCCCTGGCTCGCGCTCGACGACCGCGACCGCTTCGTGCGGGCGCTCGAGGCCAATCCACCCCCCGAGCCGGCCAACATGGCGGCCCTGCTGCGCTTCAACCTGGAGGACGCCCCGCTGCCCGCCGCCGTGACGGCGGCCGAGGCGGTGGCCCTGGTGGCGGCGGGCGGGGCGGGCTCGGTCATCGACGTGCGCACGCCCGAGGAGGTGGCCGCGGCGCACGTGCCCGGCTCGCGCCACCTGGAACTGGAGACGCTCCTCGCCCGCGCCGACGAGGTGGCCCGCACGCCGGCCCCGCGCCTCCTGCTCTGCCACACGGGCCGGCGGGCCGAGTGGGCCCGGGAGCGACTCGCGCGCCTGGGCCTGGGCGCGCTGTGCGTGGTGGCCGGCGGCATCGTGGCCTACGCCCGCGCCGGGGGCGCGGTGGAGGGCGGGGCGCTGGCCGCGCCCCTGGCGGGCGGGGGTTGCTGCGCCGCCCCCCCGCCGCCGCAGTGACGGTCCCCCCCGGCGGCTAGGCTGCGGGGCGATCGGCCCCCCGGATGGAGGCGTCCCATGGTGTCGCGCAAGATCGAGCCCGGCCAGCCGCAACCCGACGTGACGCCGGAGGTGGCGCTTCCGCCGCTGCCCGCCTCCGAGCGCATGGCCACCTTGCGCGAAACCCTCGGGCGCACGAGCGACCCGGCCGACTACGCGCGCGTGCTGCTCGAGGCCCTCGGCCGGGCCGACCACCCCGACGCCGCGGGCAACCCGATCTACGCCCTCTACCAGGTCGCCGTCGACTACCGCTGCTCGGCGGAGGGCTATCGCACGCTGTACCTGCGGCGTCCGGCGCTGGTGCCGGGGCGCCCGTCGGCCTAGGCGCGCCGGGCAGGGGGGGGCCTGGAAGCGCTGCTGCCCCTCGCGTTCGTCCTGGTCGTGGCCCTGGCGGTGTGGGCCTGGATCCACGGGGCACGCCAGGCGCGGGAGCGCCGCGAGGCCCTGGCCCGCTGGGCGAGCCGCCACGGCTGGAACTTCGACCCCGGCCAGCGCGCGGACCTGGACGAGGCCCTGCCGCAGTTCAGTTGCTTCCGCCAGGGGAGCAACCGCTACGCCTACAACGTGGTCGAGGGGCGCGTGGACGACCTGGGCCTGGTCGCCTGCGACTACCACTACGAGACCTACACGACCGACTCCAAGGGCCGGCGGACCACGCACCACCACCACTTCTCCGCCGTGGCCCTCGAGACCGGACTGCGGTTCACGCCCCTGGCCATCCGGCCGGAGCATTGGTTCGACAAGGTGGCCGAGTTCTTCGGCTGGGACGACATCGACTTCGAGTCGGCCGAGTTCAGCCGCGCCTTCCACGTGAAGTGCCAGGACAAGCGCTACGCCTTCGACCTCATCCCCCAGGAGACGATGGAGTTCCTCCTGGCGTCCCCGCGCTTCACGATCGAGGTGGCAACGCCGGTGATCCTGGTGCGGGCCGGGAAGCGGTTCTCCGTCCCGGAGTTCGCCGCGGCGCTGGACGTGGCCCGCGGCTTCCTCGGGCGCATTCCCCCCGACGTCCGCGCCGCCCTGCGCCTGCGCGTCGATTGACCGTACGGAGCCAGGCTCCGGTGCATCACTCGAGACCCTCGGAGGCGGGGCGGCGCCTCCCGATCGAGGGGTGCGGCGCGCGGGCGCCGGGGTCGCGCTCCCTGCCGAACGCGGCCCCTCGCCCCTTGCGCCCGCACGGACTCCCCCGCGGCCTCGGCGTACGATGGGCCGCCATGGCTCCGCTTCCGCCCCCCCTGCCGCTGGCCGCCGCCGCGGACCTCGGCCCGCTCTGGGTCGGGCTGGGCGTCCTCCTGCTCCTCCTGCTCTGGGCGATCGCCCTCTACAACGGGCTCGTGCGCGCGCGCAACCACTGCGACGAGGCGTGGTCGGCGGTCGAGACCGAGCTCAAGCGCCGCTACGACCTGGTGCCCAACCTCGTCGAGACGGTGAAGGGCTACGCCCGCCACGAGCAGCAGGTGCTCGAACGCGTGATCGAACTGCGCAACCGGGCCCGGGAGAGCCACGGCTCGCCCGACTTGCAGGCCCGGGACGAAAACGCCCTGGTCCAGGGGCTCCAGCGGCTCTTCGTGCTCGTCGAGCGCTACCCCGAGCTCAAGGCCAACGAGAACTTCCTGGCGTTGCAGGGCGAACTGGCCACGACCGAGAACCGCATCCAGCGCGCGCGGCGCTTCTACAACGCCAACGTCCGCGACCTGGCCAACCGCATCGAAGCCTTCCCCTCCAACCTGATCGCGGGCCTGTACGGCTTTGCCAAGCGCGAGTTCTTCGAGATCGAAGACTCCTCCCAGCGGGCGGTCCCGGCCGTGGACCTGGGCGGAGCCGGCTGACCGTGGCGGGGGGACCGGCCGGATCCTGCGCGCCCGCGGCGCGCCACCGCCCCGGGCCCGGACGGGGCCCTGGCGCCGGCGCCCGCCTCGTGGCCGGGGCGGCCCTGCTCCTCGCCCTGGGAACCGGGGCGCCGGCCTTCGGCGGCGGCGGCCCCGAGCGCGTGCTGGTCGTGGCCAACGCGGACTCGCCCGCCTCGCTCGAGGTGGCCAACGCCTACGTGCGCCTGCGCGGGATCCCCCCCGAGCACGTCTGCCGGGTGACGGGCATCCCCACGCTGCGGGTGGTCCCCGTGGACTGGTTCCGCGACCACCTGCTGCGCCAGGTGCTGGACTTCGTCCGCGACCACGGGCTGATCGAGGAGATCGACACGATCGCCTGGTCGGTGGACTTCCCCTACGGGGTGGACTTCCGCGCGGACTTCGAAGACGTCGCCCAGGACGCGCGCGTGCCGCGCATCGCCGCGCTCACGGGGCTCACGTACCTGTGGCGCCGCGTGGTCGAGAAGGACCGCAACTACGAGGCCCTCCAGGTGAACAAGTACTTCCGGCCGCTGGGCGAGGGGAGCCGCGGCGGGCACGGCTTCGAACCGGCCTGGCGCTGGGCCCTGGGGGACGCCCCGGACCGCGAGCCGCACGACGCGACGCTGGACCGCTACCACCTCTCGACGCTGCTGGGCTACACGGGGGAGCAGGGCAACACCCTGCCGGAGGTCCACGAGTGCCTCCGGCGCGCCACGCAAAGCGACGGGACGCAGCCCGACGGCGCCGTCTACCTGATGAAGAACGGCGACGTGCGCGCGCGCACGCGCGAGCCCACCTTCGCGCGCGTCGTGGAGCGGATGCTCGAGCTCGGGGGCCGGGCCGAGGTCCTGGAGGCGGACAAGGACGGCCAGGACGGAAAGGTCCCCCGGGGCCGCGCGGACGCCATCGGCATCGTGGCCGGGATCGCCTCCTTCGAGTGGCCGAAGGACAGCGCGATGCTGCCCGGGGCGATCGCCGAGCACCTGACCAGCTTCGGCGCCATGTTCAACGGCTCGGGCCAGACGAAGTTGAGCGCTTTCCTGCGCGCCGGCGCCGCCGGCTCCTCCGGCACGGTCGCCGAGCCGCTGGCCATCCCCAACAAGTTCCCCTCCGCGGCCCTGCACGTGTGGTACCGCGAGGGCTGCTCGCTCGCGGAGTCCTTCTACCAGAGCGTGTACGGCCCCTACCAACTCCTGATCGTCGGCGACCCGCTCGCGCGCCCGTACGCCCGCTTTGCGCGGGTCGGGCTCGCGGCCCCGGCCCTGGACGCGCCGCTTCGCGGCGAGGTCGACCTCGAAGCGGCGGTCGAGCCTGCGCCCGACCGCCCCGTGGGCCGCACGGAACTCTTCGTGGACGGGCAGCGCGTGGCCACGGCCCCCCCGGGCGCGCCGCTGCGGCTGGACACGCGCCCGCTGGACGACGGCTGGCACCGGCTGCGGATCGTCGCGGTCGAGGACACGCCCGTGGCGACCCGCAGCGGGACGGACGCCGCGTTCGATGTCCGCAACGGCGCCGGCGCGGTGACGCTCCAGGGGCCGCGGGGCGCCGTCGAACTGGGCGAGTCCCTCGAACTCAAGGGCAAGGTGGAGGGCGGCGGCAAGGCCACCGTGCGCGTGTTCCGGGGCGTCCACCTGCTCGGCGAGGTCGAGGCGCGCGGAGTCTTCCGGCTCAAGGTCCCCGCCGCGGCCCTCGGGCCCGGGGTGGCGGAGGTCTACGCCCGCGCGGTGTTCGCCGAAGGGCCGGCGGCGCGCAGCCTCCCCGTCGAGGTGACCGTCGAACCTCCGGCCGTCGACGCGCGCCACAGCGCGCGCCGCCCCGGCGGGCGCAAGCGCGACGCCGAGGCGCCCGGGGCGGCGGGCCTGCGGGCACGCCTCACCCTCGCCGACGGCAAGGAACGCGAAGGCGTCGTGCCCACGCTGGGCCTCAAGGGCGGCGACGACCGCTTCGCCCAGCACCTGAAGAAGATCGCCCCGGGCCCCTACCGGCGCGTCGAACTCGAGGGCTTCGTGCGGGCGCCGGCGCCGGGCGCCTACCAGTTCGTGATCAACGCCACGGGGCGGCTCACGCTCGCCGTAGGCGGGGTGGACCTGCTCGAGGGGGCGGCGCTCGAGGCCGATCGACAGGCGTACGCCATGGTGCGGCTGCCCGAGGGCTGGCACCCGCTGCGCCTCGTGTTCGAGCCCGCGGCACCCGCGGCCGATCTCTCGGTGCTGCTCGCCGGCGCCCAGGTCGCCGAGGTCCTGGCCGGCGCGGCGCTGCGCCACTGACCCCGGGGGGGGGCCCCGCCCCGGGCCGGGGCCCTTCGCCCCCCCCGCGCGATCAGGCCTTGAACAGCCCCATCTTCGTGGCCGGCGGCTCCCACTTGGGGAAGAGCTGCTTGGAGGGGTGCAGGTTCAGGTGGTCGTAGAGCACCTCGGACAGGACGCGCCGCCAGTCGGTGGTCACCACGAGGTCGCGGTTCTGGTAGGTGCGCCCCGCATCGAGGCCCGCCCACTCCCCGTGGATCCGGCCGCCGTTCACCTTCCCGCCGATCAGGTACATGTTGCCGGCGTGGCCGTGGTCGGTGCCGAAGTTGCCGTTCTCGCGGTTGGTGCGGCCGAACTCGGTCATGATGATCATGCAGACCTTGTTGCGCAGCGGCCGGACGTCCTCGAAGAAGGTGGCGGTGGCGACGCCCAGTTGCGTGAGCATCCGGCGGATCAGGTCCTGCTCGCCCGAGCCGCCCTCGTTGATGTGGTGGTCCCAGCCGTTCCAGTCGATGCCGATCACCTCGACGCCCTGGCCCGACTTGAGCAGGCGGCCGGCCGTCTGCAGCGCGCGGCCCAGGCCGCCGGCGGCGGCCGGGTAGCGCACCTCTTCCCCGACCGGGCGCTGGGAGAGGATCTCCTCGAGCTTGCGGAGCGACTCGATGGTGTTGCGGCCGTTGGCCGTGAGTTCGTCCTCGTCGGGACGCTCCTCGCGCATCCCCCCCATCTCCATGCTCGGGGGCTGCTTGTACAGGTCGTCGAAGAGGTCCAGCACGTCCTCGCCGCGGGCGCCGCGCCCCTGCCGGCTCGGGGCGAGCGCGAGGGCGGGGTAGGGCCCGCGCATCGAACGCGGCAGGCGGGCCTGCAGCGCCAGGGCCCGGAACTCCCCCTCGGGCCCCTTGGGCGAGGTCGCCTCGAGGAAGCGGTTGAGCCAGCCCGAGCGCACCGGGGCGTTGCCCAGGTGCCCGAACTCCATGTAGTCCTGGCAGGCGAAGTGGCTGCGCGAGGGGTGGCCCAGCCCGCAATTCACGATCGGCGCGAGGATGCCCTCGTCCCAGAGCTTCTTCCAGGCCTCCAGGCCCGGGTTGAGGCCGAAGGCGCCGTCCAGGTCGATCGCGCCGTTCTCCTGCCCCGGGGGCGGGACGGCGATCGTCGGCCGCAGGTCGTAGTACCGGCCGTCGGCGTACGGCACGATCGTGTTGAGCGCGTCCTGGCCCCCGCGCAGGTAGATGCACACGACCGCCGGCTTGACGGCGATCTCCTTCTCGGGGGCGGCCAGGGCCGGGCGGCCGAGGGCGCCGGCCACGCCCAGGCCGGCGGCGCCGGCGGCGCCGGCCACCAGGAACTCGCGACGGGTGGTTGCCATGGAAGACTCCTTGGTCACTGGCGCTGGAACTCGGGAGAGCCGAGCAGCAGTGTCACCAGGACGTTGAACGCCTGCTGCAATTCGGGCGGGCGCATGCGCCGGTAGTCCTTGCGCACGGCCTGGAGGCGCTTGCGGAACGGGGCCATCGTGAGCGATCCGATCCGCTCGCCGGCGAAGAGGTCCTGCTGGAGGAGGTACTCCCAGACCTCGGGATTGCGGCGCACGTGCTCCTGGATCGGGCTCGCGCCCACGTCCACGCCCGGCAGGCGGCCGTTCACCAGGTCGTAGGCGAACTGCCAGCGCACGGCCAGCACGCCCGTATCCATCCAGTCGGCGGCCGCGTCGCTGTACCCCGTGGGATCCTCGCACTCCAGCACCGGCTGCCCCATGTCGCCGATGCGCTGGAGCAGCGCCCGGCAGTCCTTCACGTCCGCCCGCGTGGCGCGCACGGCGGCCACGGCGAACTCGAACGGGGTGCGCGCCTTGGTGAGGACGTTGGCGCGGTCGTAGAAGAGCGGATGCAGCAGGATGGCCCGCGTCACGGCCTTGAGGTCGCCCTTGGTCTTCTGCCAGACCCCGACGACGTCGGCCACGAGCTTCTCGGGCGGCTGGTCGGTGACGAGGTATCGGCACAGCTTGCCCACCACGAAGGGCGCCGTGTTCTTGTGGCCGGCGAGGTAGCGGACCAGCGCTTCGCCCTCCTCGAGGTCGTCCCCGCCCACCGTCTTGCCCATCACGCGCTTGCGCCCGCGCGCGTGGAAGTTCTGGCGGAACACGAAGGTGCCGGCGTCCGGCCCGTTGCCCCCCTGGATCGACCAGCCGGTGAGGGCGAGCGCGAGTTGGATCACGTCGTCCTGCTCGTAGCCGTTGTCGGCCCCGACCGTGTGCAGTTCCATCAGTTCGCGGGCGTAGTTCTCGTTGAGCCCGCCGGTGCGCGACTCGTCCTCCCGGCCCGCGCGCACGCGCTCGGCGCGCGCCATGGGCGCCTGGGAGACGTGGTTGTCGAGGTAGAAGAGCATGGCCGGGTGCCGGGCGGTGGCCATCAGGAAGTCTTCGAAGCGCCCGAGGACGTGCCGGCCGATCACCTCGCGCTCGTAGTCCTGGATGTAGTAGCGCACGTCGTCCTTGTTGACGTCCACGTTGAAGTGGTTGCGCCAGAACTCGCACAGCACCTCGAAGAGCTGGCGCTCGGAGTAGGCCGCGCGCAGGAACACCGCCTGCGGCACCTCCTGGCGGGCGAGGTTCTGGAGCCGGTTGATCTCCGCCTGGCGGCGGCGCGCGGCGGCGATGCGGTCCTCGCCCGGGCCCGGGGGACCCTGCGTCGCCGCGTCCATCGCGCCGCCGGCCAGCATGCGCCGGTACTCCGCGGTGCTCATCTTGAGCGTCTCGAAGCCCTCGAGCCGCCGGTCGAGCTCGGGGTCCGGGATCTGCTCGGGGTTGAGTTGCCGGTCGAGCCAGGCCTCGATCCCGAGCCGCTTGACCTCCTCCACGTCGGCCGGGCGGGGGCCGAAGGTGGCGCGCCGCAGCAGGTGGCGCGCGCGCACGGTGGCGATGTCGTCGCCCTCGACCTCCTCGGCGCGAAGGGGCGTCGCCCCGAGCAGGAGCAGGAGCGCGACCGGCAGGACGCCGGCGAAGCGCCGCCGGGGCGGGGACGTCCAGGCGCCGCGTGCGGACCCGATCATGGCCGACCTCCAGTCCTTCGAAAGCGTCCCGACCCCGGGGCCGGGGCAGCACCGGCCGGGCCGCTCGGGCGACATTGTATGAAACGCCCTCGCGCCGGTAAGGGTCCGCTGCGAATCCGGCCCAAACTGGGTCCCAGCCCCCAGTCGAGTCCCCCCCCAGGGGAGGGGGGTCCGTGCGAAAGCCCTGTAGCCCGGCGGCACGGCGGTATCCGGAAGGGGACGGCGCGACCGGGAGGTCGGCCTGCCAAGGCCGGATTCATGGGCCCCCGTCCTTTGGGGCGCGGTGGCACGGAATGTGCTTTATCGCAGGGCGTTCCCTGGTCGATGGAGGAACTCCCGAGGCGGAGCCCCCTCCCGCGCCCCCGGGACGCCGCCCCGCGGGCGGGCTCTTTTCCCCCACGCATGGAACCGGCCCGGGCGGGTGTGCTGGCGCCACCCTCTCCCCTGCCCTCCTCCCTCCTCCCTCGGCGCCCCTCCCCCCGCGCCGGTTTCCATCTCGCGCCCCCCGCCGCCGCGGCGGCGGGGGGCGCACCTTCGGCTTGCGGCCGGGCCGGGGCTCGCGCCTCCCTCCTCCTGCCTCCCCTCCTCCCTCGCGCGGGTCCCGCCCGGCCGCCCCTTTTCGCCCGCGCCCGCTGTGCGCGACGCCCCGTGCGGCCGGCCCCCGCGCCCCCGCGCCCCGGCGCACCGACGCAAGGCACGGCCGCGCGCGCGTGCGCTTCTATATTGTCCCCCCGCACCACGACCCCCGGGGGGGCCCGACATGGATGGCAAGTCCGCTCTGCGCGCGCGCCTGGCCCAGCCGGGCCCGCTCCTCGTCATGGGGGCGCACAACGGCCTGTCGGCCCGGCTGGTCCGCGAGGCGGGCTTTGACGCGGTCTGGGCCTCGGGCTTTGAGATCTCGGCCAGCCACGGCGTCCCCGACGCCAACATCCTCACGATGACGGACAACCTGTGGGCGGCGCGCCAGATGGTGCCGGCGGGCCTGCCCGTGATCGCCGACTGCGACAACGGCTACGGCAACGCGATCAACGTGATCCACATGGTGCGGGCCTACGAGGGCGAGGGCATCGCGGCCGTGTGCATCGAGGACAACATCTTCCCCAAGCGCTGCTCGTTCTACGCGGGCGTCGCGCGCGAGCTCTCGCCGATCGAGGAGCACGCGGGCAAGATCAAGGCCTGCCTGGACACGCGCCGCTCGGACGACTTCCTCGTGATCGCCCGCACCGAGGCGCTCATCGCCGGCTGGGGGATGGAGGAGGCCCTGCGGCGCGGCCGGGCCTACGCCGACGCCGGTGCGGACCTGGTGCTGATCCACAGCAAGAGCAAGGACGCGCGCGAAGTCCTCGAGTTCGCCCGCCGCTGGGACCGCCCGGCGCCGCTGGTCTGCGTCCCGACGATCTACAAGACCACCACCGCGGACGAGCTCGCCGCGGCCGGCTTCAAGGTGGTGATCTTCGCCAACCACGGGCTGCGCGCCGCGATCCAGGCCATGCGCTCGACCTTCACCACCCTGCGCCGCGAGCAGCGCTGCGCCAGCGTGGAGGACCGGATCGTTCCGCTGGAGGACGTGTACGAGCTGATCGGCGTGCCGCGGATGAAGGCCGAGGAGCAGTCCTACCTGCCGGCCGGGGGCGCGCCGGTCGGGGCCGTGATCCTCGCGGCCGCCCCGAGCCCGGGGCTCGGCGAGCTGACGCAGGACCGTCCCAAGGCGATGCTCGACATCAAGGGCAAGCCCCTGCTCCAGCGCCAGGTCGAGGCGCTCAACGAGGCGGGCATCAAGGAGATCTCCGTCGTCGTGGGCTGGCAGAAGGACGCCGTGGACCTGCCCAACCTCCAGCGGTACGACGCGACGGGGAGCGAGGGCGAGGCCGCCTCCCTGATGTGCGCCGAGGCCGTGCTCGGCCGGCGCACCGTCGTGCTCTACGGCGACATCCTCTTCGACGGTGAGGTCGTCAAGCGGCTGCTCCAGACCGAAGGCGACATCGTCCTGGTCGTGGACCGCAGCAGCACGGAGCGGCCCGGCCGCGACCTGGTGCACACGACCAACGGGATCGCCGACGACGGGCGCATGCTGGCCGGCCAGCGGCGCGACACCCTGGAGCGCATCGGGGTCGACCTGCCGGGGGCCAACGGCGAGTGGATCGGGATGCTGATGCTCACGCCCGCGGGCGCCCAGGCCCTGCGCGACGCCTGGCACGCGCGCGCCCGCCAGGGCGGCCAGGCGCCCGTGCACGAGGCGCCGTCGCTCGCGCGCGCCTCGCTGCCCGACCTCTTGCAGGCGCTGCGCGACGAGGGGCACCCGATCCACACCATCGACACGTACAAGGGCTGGATGGAGGTGGACACCTTCGAGGACTACCGGCGCGCCTGGAGCCTCGTCCGGTGAAGGCCGCCGCGCTCCCCCTGGGCACCCCGGCCCGCGCGGCGTGGGGGCGGTGCTGATGCCCTGCTCCGCGCGCTTCCTCGACGCCCTGCGGGCCCAGGGATACGACTGGTTCGCCGGCGTCCCCTGCTCGCTGCTCAAGGGCGTCATCCGCCGCTTCGACCAGGAGCCGGCGTGGGGCTACGTGAGCGCCACGCGCGAGGACTCGGCCGTGGGCATGGCGGCGGGCGCCTGGCTCGCCGGCCGCCGGCCGGCCGTGTTCCTCCAGAACAGCGGGCTGGGCGTGTGCCTCAACGCCCTGGTGAGCCTCAACATCATCTACGAGATCCCCCTGCTCCTGGTGGCCTCGTGGCGGGGCGAAGGCGGGCAGGACGCGCCGGAACACCTCGTGATGGGCGAGATCATGACGGGCTACTTCGACCAGATCCACCTGCCCTGGCGGCACCTCCAACCCGGGACGATCGAGGCCGACCTGGCGGCGATCACGCAGGAGATCGACCGCCGCCGGGTCCCGGGCGCGCTGATCGTCTCCAAGGGGGTGCTCGATGCGTCGCGCTGAAGCCGTCGAAGCCGTGATGCGGGCGGTCGGCGACCGCCTCCTGGTGGTGTGCAACGGGATGATCGGACGCGAGGCCTTCACCCACGGCGACCGCCCCCACAACTTCTACATGATCGGCTCCATGGGCCTGGCGCTGTCGATCGGCTTCGGGGTGGCGCAGTGCCGCCCCGACCGCCCGGTGGTTGTGCTGGACGGCGACGGCAACGTCCTGATGGGCGCCGGAGTGCTGGCCAGCGTGGCCGCCGCGGGCCAAACGAACCTCTACCACGTGGTGCTCGACAACGAGGCCCACGGGTCCACGGGCGACCAGCGCACCATCACCGAGACCGTCGACCTGACCGCGCTCGCCCGCGGCGCGGGCTACGCGTGGGCCGGCCGGGTCGAGGCCGAACGGTTGGCGGCGGAACTGCCGGCATTCTTCGCCCGGCCGGGGCCGGCGATGCTCCTCGCCAAGGTCGAGCGCGGCAACGTGAAGGGCATCGGGCGGGTGACCTGGACGCCCCCCGAGATCGCGCGCCGCTTCGCCCAGGCCGCGCAGGCCGGGCGGACCGGCGGGTAGGCGCCATGGGCCAGGCCTTCACCCTGCTCAACCCGGGCCCGATCAACGTCTCGGCGCGCGTGCGCGAGGCGCTGGCCCGCAGCGAGGACCAGTGCCACCGCGAGCCGGAGTACCTCGGCCTGCAGGCCCGCGTGCGCGACAAGCTGGTGGGTGCGTTCGGCGTCGGCCGGGACTACGAGGCGGTGCTGCTCACGGGGTCGGGGACGGCGGCCATGGAGGCCATGGTCGCCAGCGTCACCGGCCGCGGCCTGCTGGTGGTCGAGAACGGCGTCTACGGCGCGCGCCTGGCCGCCATGGGCCGGGCCCACGGGCTCCGGGTCAAGACGCTGGCCACCGGCTGGTTCGAGCGCCCCGATCCGCGGGCGGTCGAGGCGGCGCTGGAGCCCGAACTCGACACGCTCGCGGTCGTGCACCACGAGACGACCACCGGGCTGATCAACGACCTGCCCGCGTTGGGCGAACTCGCCCGCCGCCGGGGCCTCAACCTGATCGTGGACAGCGTGAGCGGGCTCGGCGGCGAGGCCCTTGACTTCGACGCCGTCGCCCCCGCGGCGGTCTGCTGCACGGCCAACAAGTGCGTGCAGGGCCTGCCCGGCGTGGCCTTCGTGTTCGTGCGCCGCGGCACGCCCCTGGCCACACGCTCGGTGTACCTCGACCTCGGGGCCCAGCTCGAGGTCCAGCGCCGGGGCGACACGCCCTTCACGCCGGCCATCCAGGTGACGGCGGCGTTGGAGGCGGCGCTGGACGAGTTGCTCGAGGAGACCGTCCCGGGGCGCATCGCCCGCTACCAGGCGGCGGCCCGCGTCGTGCGCGACGCGCTCGCGGCGCTCGGCCTGGAACTGCTCCTGCCGCCGCCGCTGCGCTCGAACACGATCACGAGCGCGCGCCTGCCGGCGGGCGTGGGCTACGAGCGCGTGCACGACCGCATGCGCGAGGACGGCTACGTCATCTACGGCGGGCAGGGCGACCTGCGCCGCACGGCCTTCCGGATCGCCAACATGGGCGCGCTTCCGCCGGCGGCCCTCGCGGGCCTCGGGCCGGCGCTGCGGCGAGCCCTGTCGTGATCGCGGTGCTGCTCGCGGCGGGCGTGGGGCGCCGGCTGGGCCGCGCGTCGCCCAAGTGCCTGCTCGAGGTCGGGGGACGCACGCTGCTCGAACGGCACCTGGAGAACCTCGCGGCCCTCGGGATCCCCGTGCGCGTGGTCACGGGCTTCGGGGCCCGCGAGGTCCACGCCTTCGTCCCGCCCGCACAGACGGTCCACAACCCCGAGTACCGGCGGGGGAGCCTGCGCTCGCTCGCCGCGGGGCTCGAGGGGCTCGACGACGACGTCCTGGTGATGGACGCCGACGTGCTGTACGACCCCTCGATCCTGGCCGACGTGGCCCGGCTCGAGCGGGGCTTTGCCCTCGACCCCCGCACCGACCCGGGCGAAGAGGAGATGATGATCGGGGTGCGGGAGGGCGTGGTGCGGGCCATCCGCCGGGGACGCCTCGAGGGCTTTGACCTCGTGGGCGAAGGCGTCGGCTTCTTCAAGGTCGACCGCGCCTCGCTCCCGGCGCTGGCGGCCTGCGTCGCCCGGGCCGATCCGGACGGCGACTACGAGCAGGCGCTGGACGAGTTCGTGGGGCGCTGGGGCGCCGGGTTCGTGCGGGTGGGCGGCCGGGCGTGGACGGAGATCGACTTCCCCGAGGACCTGGAGCGCGCCGCGCGCGAGATCCTGCCGCGCCTCGCCTGACCCGGGCTCCGGAAGACCCGGTCAGGGGCGTCGGCGGCGCGTGGGCGGCGCGGCGCCGGGGTCGGGCCCCCAGCCGGCGGGATCCTGGCGGTAGTAGGCCGCGAGCAGGGCGTACAGGTCGGGGTGACGGCGGCGCAGCGCGCGGGGGCGGTCGAAGAAGGACTCCGTGAGCACGGCGAAGAACTCGCACTCCGCGCTCGCCCCGTAGGGGTCGAGGAAGGTGTCCCGGCCGCGGTCCTCCGCGGCGCCCAGCCGCTCGAACTCCCGGGCCATGGCCTCGCGCCAGCGGGCGGCCAGGTCGCGGTCGCCCAGGTCCGGCATCCCGTCCATCCAGCCGGTCTCCTGGTCGAGGCGGTGGGCGAACTCGTGGAAGACGACGTTGTAGCCCTGCCCGGGCTCCGCGATGCCGGCCTCCACGTCGGGCCACGACAGCGAGACGAAGCCCACGTGCCAGGACTCGCCCGCGTGCACCACGCCCTCGTGCACGATGCCGATCTCGTCCACCTCGCCGTGCGGCGCCTCGATCTCGTCGGGGTGGACGAGCACGGAGGCCACGTTGGGGTAGTGGTCGTTGTCCAGGTTCACGATCAGCAGCGCGGCCTGCGCCGCGATCAGCACGGTCATCCGCTCCTCGAGCGCCAGGCCGTCCACGCCCTCCCAGCGCTTCTCGGCCACCAGGACGCGGGTGCGCTCCTGCCAGCGCCGGCGCGCTTCGGGCGCGAGGCGGTCGGCGAACCACAGCGTGCGCAGCCACTCCTCCCAGGCGGGCGGGGGCGGGGCCGCGAGCAGCCGCGCGCGCCGGCGCTGGCGCCCCCATCCGAACACCACGGCGCCTACTCCCGCCCCGCGCGGTCGGCCCGGCGCTGCCACCCGAGGGCGCAAAGCGCCAGCAGGTTCAGCGGGCCCACCGCGACCCACGCGTAGGCCTCGGCGCGCCCCCACGCCGCGGCCAGCGCCAACAGGGCGAGGTGCGTGCTCGGCCCCACCCACAGCCACAGCCGCAGCGCCGGCGCGGCCGCGCGCCGGTAGGCGTCGCGGTCGGCGACCGCGCCGGCCCGGTTGAGGCGCGCCGCGTAGGGCAGGAAGCGTCCGAGCAGCCAGCGCCGCCAGCCGCGGGCCTCCGCGCGCTCGCGTTCGATGGCCGCCAGGTCGTCGGTGTCGCCCCGGTAGCGGCGCTTGTAGCGGTCCAGCGCGGCCGAGCACGCGGCGAGCGAGGCCCCGGCGCCCAGGCCCAACGCGAGCGCCCCCGCCAACGGCAGGCCCCGGGCGAGGTCCACGCACAACCCCACGTGCAGGGCGATGCCGGCGGCGTAGTCACCCAGCCCGTCCACCGCCCGACCGAGGTAGCCCGGCACGCCCCGCCGCCGGGCGAGCTGCCCGTCGGCGCAGTCCCAGGCGAGGAAGCCCAACAGCCCCGCCGCGCACCACGCGCCCGCACCCAGGCCGAGGAACACGCCGGCCGCGACGCCGTGCGCGGCGGCGATCAGGGTGAGTTGGTTGGGGGTGAGCGGCGTGCGCGCCGCCAGCGCCACCAGCGCACGCGCGACCGGCCGCGAGTACAGCCGATCGACCCACTCGTCGGTGCCGAGGCCGGGGGGTGCCATGGGGCCGGAGTCTACGCCACGCGACGCCTCGAATGGCCATACGGAGCCAGGCTCCGGTGCATCATTCGACGCCCGCCCGTCAAGCGGAGCCGGGCCCGCACGCAAGGGGCGCATCCCCCCGGCGAGGCGGCCGGGTAGACTCCCGCGCCATGGCGCGCCTTGCCTTCCTCCTCGCCCACTCCACCGAGGCCCCCGACCGGGCCGTCACGGTGCTCGCCATGGCGCTGGCCACCCAACGGGCCGGGCACGAGGTCGTCCTGTGGCTCACCGGCGAGGGCGTCCGGCTGGGGGTCGTGCACGTGGCGGAGACGCTGCGCGAGCCCGGTCCGCTGGGCGCCGCCGAGATGGTGGCCGCGCTCGTCGCCGGCGGCGCGCCGCTCCTTTGCGAACGGCGCTCCTTCGAAGTCCGGGAGTTCGAAGCCGACGCCCTGCGCCCGGGGGCCGCGGTGGCCGAACCCGAACGCCTGGCGGCGCTCCTGGCCGACGGCTTCCAGGCCGTCACCCCCTGACCATGCAGCGGCTGGAGGTCATCGAGGGCCGCGCCGAGCCGGGCGTCGTCGCGGTCACGGACGAGGTATTGATCGGCCGCACCCACCACGCGGCGCTGCGCGTCTTCGACGACACGGCTTCGCGCCAGCACGCCGCGGTGCGCGTGGGCGGCCTGCGCACGGTGCTGGTGGACCTGGACTCCGCCAACGGAACCTGGCTCAACGGCGCCCGCGTGCGGGGCGAAGCGGCGCTCTTCGACGGCGACGAGATCCGCATCGGCTCCGTGCGCCTGCGCTTTCGCACGACCGACGGGGCCGAACGCGAGACGGTCGCCGACGAAGACGCCGAGGTGCGGGCCAGCGTCGACCCGGAGGCCGTCGACCCCGCCCGCGAGGCCGCCCACGAACGCGCGGCCGCGCGTTTGCGGCTGGTGTGCGACGCGGCGCTGTGCGCGGCGGACGCGCCCACCGCCGCCGCGCTCGCCGCAACCCTCCTCGAGCGCCTGGCGGAGGCTTTCGCCCCGGACCGGGCCACGGTCGTGGTCCGCGGCGCGGGCGGCGTCCCGCGCGTGTTGGCGGCGCGGCCGCCGGGGAGCCCCGTCCCCGCCTCGCGCACGATCGCGCGGCGGGTGCTGGAGCAGGGCGAGGCGTTGTGGGTCGGCGCGGGCGGGACGGCGGGCGGAGCGGGCGCGGGAGACCCGGCCGGCCGCTCCATCGTGGCCGGGCGCTTCCGCTCCGCCCTCGCCGCCCCGCTCAAGGCCGGGGCCGAGGTGCTGGGCATGCTCTGCCTCGAGGCCGAGCGCCCGGACGCCTACGAGCGCGCCGACCTGGACGCCTTGGCCGCCGTGGCGCGCCAGGCGGCCCTGGCGTTGCGCAACCTGCACGGGCTCGACGTGGCCCGCGCCGAGTTGGGGCGCCTCGCCCGCCACGCGCGCGGGGCCCGGGCCGGCGCCGACGCGCCGCCCATCCTGGGGGAGCACCCCCGCATGGAAGCGCTGCGCGAGCGCCTCGGGCGGGCGGCGGCGAGCGACGCGCCCGTGCTGGTGACCGGCGAGACCGGCACCGGCAAGGAGTTGGTGGCGCGCCACCTGCACGCCCAGGCGCCGCGGCGGGCCGAACCCTTCGTGGCCCTCAACTGCGCGGCGCTGGTCGAGGGCTTGCTCGAGAGTGAGTTCTTCGGCCACGAACAGGGCGCGTTCAGCGGCGCCGTCGAGCGGCGCGAGGGCCGGATCGTCCAGGCCGGACGCGGCACGCTCTTCCTGGACGAGGTCGGCGACCTGTCCCCGACGCTCCAGGCCAAGCTCCTGCGCGTGCTCTCGGAGGGGACCTTCACCCGCGTGGGCGGAACGGAGACCCTGACGCTGGGCTGCCGGGTGGTGGCCGCCACGCACCGGGACCTCCTTGCGCTCGTGAAGCAGGGCGCCTTCCGCGAAGACCTCTATTACCGCCTCGCGGTGGTGACGCTGGAGGTGCCCCCCCTGCGCGCCCGGGGGGACGACGTGCTGCTGCTGGCCGAGGTCGCCCTCGAGCGGCTCGCGGCGCGCCTGGGCCGGCGCGTGCCCCGGCTCACCGACGACGCGCGCGAGCGCCTGCGGGCCTACGGCTGGCCCGGCAACGTGCGCGAGCTCTTCAACGTGCTGGAGCGCGTGCTCGTGCTGCTCGACGGGGAGACCGTCGGCGGGGCGGACCTGCGGCTGGGGGACGCGCCGGGGGCCGCGGGGGTGGCGGCCCCCGGCGCGGCGCCCGAAGGCGAGGTGCTCACGCTCCGGGAGGCCGAGGCCCGGGCCGTGCGCGCAGCGCTCGCCGCCACCGGGGGCGCAAGGGCGCCGCGGCCCAACTCCTGGGCGTGTCGTGGCCGACGCTCAACCGCAAGATCCGCGAGTACGGCGTGGAGGTCCCGCGCGGCGCCGGTTGAACGGGCCGTTCCGGCGCCCTTGAACGTTCCGTTCAGTCCGCCTGGCGGGCGGGGGCGCGGCACACGGCGGGGGTTCGCCCCTAAACTGCCCTGTGCAAAGGACTTGCGCCGGGCGCGCCCCGGGCGCGCCCGATGGGCACGCGGCTTGATCGAGGGCTGCCATGCCCTTGGCCGCCTTGCCCGCCCCCGGAGGACGAGCGATCGACGCCCGCATGCTTGCGTGCCCCGCCTGCGGGGCCCCCGTCGCGGCCCGCCATCCTGGTCGCCGGCAGCGCTGCCGGGCCTGCGGCCATGCCTTCTTCGGCGACGCCATGGCGGCCGACCCCGCCCCCGCCCCGGCGGGGGCGGTCGCAACCGCCGTCACGCGCCCGGCCGCGGCGGCCGCACCGGGCCCGGCCGAGGGCGACCCGCTGGTCGGTACCACCCTGGGCCGCTACCGCGTCGAACGCCTGCTCGGCCGCGGGGGGATGGGCCGCGTCTACGAAGCCGTCGAGCCGCGCGGCGGCCGGCGCGTGGCGCTCAAGGTCCTGCGCGAGGACCTGGCGTCCGACCCCGCCTTCCACAAGCGCTTCCGGCGCGAGGCCCGCCTGCTCGGCTCGCTCTCGCACCCCCACGTGGTCGAGGTGCTCGAGCAGGGCGAGGACCAGGGCCGGCTGTGGTTCGCGATGGACTTCGTACGCGGCGAGAGCCTGCGCGCGCACCTCGGTCGGGGGCGCCCGAACCCGGCCGAGGCGGCGCGCATCGCTGGCCAGGTCGCCTCCGCCCTCTCCTACGCCCACGAACGGGGCATCATCCACCGCGACCTCAAGCCCGAGAACGTGTTGCTGGACGAATCCGGCCAGGTGCGGCTCGTGGACTTCGGCCTCTCGCGCCTCATGGCCGGCCCGGCGCCGGAGGCGAGCACGCGACTCACCCGCACGGACGTGATCCTCGGCACCTTCGAGTACATGGCGCCGGAGCAGCGCCGCGGCCAGGCCGGGATCGACGGGCGGGCCGACGTCTACGCCCTCGGCGTGATCTTCTACGAGATGTTGACGGGCACGCTCCCGCTGGGGCGCTTCACGCCGCCCAGCGGGCTCGCCCCGGACATCCCCCCGGCCTACGACGAGATCGTCAACCGGGCCCTGGCCCCCGTGGCCGCCGAGCGCCTTCCCTCCGCGGCCGCCTTCCTCGAGGCGCTCGAGGCCGCCCCCGGCCCCGGGTCCGCCCCGGCGCCCCGGCCGCACGCCGCCGCGACCGAGGTGCTGCCCCGGCGCCCGGCCCACGAGATCGAGGAGGCGCGGGCGGTGCTGCGCCACGTGGAACTGCTCTCCGTCCTGGACCGCGTCGCCGCGCTGGTGCTGCTCGGGCTCGGCCTCAAGTGGCTCTCGATGAGCGACCTCGTCGTCCCGGTGCCGATCGGCCGGGCCAGCACGGTGGTGTTGCTGGTGGGCGCGGTGCTCCTGTACGCGCAGGGCCGGCACCTCGGGCGCATGCGGGCGGGCTCCCGCGAGGGCCAGGTCACGGCCAGCGTCCTCCTCCTCTTCCTCCCGCCGTTCTTCACCGCGCTGGGCATCTACGGCCTGGTCGTCATGACCTCCGACCGCGCCCGGCGCGCCTTCGCCATGGGCAAACACGAGTTGGAGGGCACGCTCCCCGTGCGGGCGAGCGAGCCGCTGCCGGATCCCGCGCGCCGCCGGCCGCTTCCGCCCCCGGTGTGGCTCCGCCTCTTCGCCCTCGCCTCCATCCTGTGGAGCATCTACGCGGCATTCGAGGCCCTCGAACTCCTGCACGGGGCCCCGCTGGGCCGAGCCGCGCGGCGGGACGCCTTGGAGATGGCCATCGGCACGGGGCTCGCGGCGCTGGCCGCGCTCGGGCTGGTGGTGCGCTTCCTGCGCCGGCGCCGCGCGCAACGTGGCGTGGAGTTGTCGCTATGGGCCCTGCTCTTCCTGGGCGCCGCGACCGGGCTCCTCGGGTACGCGCTCGGCGCGACCCGGGCCGTCGCCGCCCTGTTCCCCATCCCCTGACCCCCTTCCCCGGGAGCATCACCATGAGAAAGATCGTTGGATTGGCCCTGGTCGGCGCGGCCGTCGTCGCGTTCGTGGGCGCCGATGTGTTCTCCTCCGTCTACCACGGCGCCCGCAGCGCCGTGCGCGACGCCCTCACCGCGGAGATCCCCCTGGAGACGCAACTCGCCGAGGCGCGGGCCCAGGTGGACCGCTACGCGGAGAGCATCATCCGTGGCGAGGTCGCCGCGGAGAACCTCGATGACATGATCGCCGGCGTGGAGCGGGAGGTGACGGGCCTGGCCGGGCGCGTCGCCCGCGAGCGCGACGCCCTGGCGACCCTGCGCGCGAGCCTCGGCGCCACGCAGCGCGGCGAGTTGGTCCCGGCGTCGCTCGACGCGCACGACGCCGACCAGGTCGAGGCCCTGCGCCGCGTGCGCGCCTTCGAGGCGGCGAGCGACCTGCTCGAACGCCGGCGCGCCGACCTCGCGCGCCTGCGCGCCGAGCACGGCGCCACCCGCCGGTCGCTCGAGCGCGCACGCGGCGAGCAGGCCCGGCTGGCGGAGGAGGTCCGCGTGCTGGCCGCCGAGCTCGAGTCCCTCGCCGCCCGCAAGGCGGCCGCCCGCACCCGCGAGGCGGTCGGGGCGGCGGGGCTTGCGCAAAGCGGCTACGCTGAGGCCCAGGCGCGCATCCAGCGCATCCGCAGCCAGGTCCGCGAGCAGAACAAGCTGCTCCAGTACTACGAGGTGGAGCGCGTCGGCACGTTGGCCGGGCCGGCCGACGGCGCCGGGGTCGAGGTCGACGTCGAGGTCGAGGACGCCGTGGGCGCCATCGACCAGGCGCTCGCGCGCTACGCGGTGCGCTAGGGGCGGGCCGGGAGGGCTGCGCCGTGCGTCGCCGGGGCCTTGGGGCGCTGACCCTGGTGCTGGCCGGGACCGTCGCCGCCGCCGCGCTCTCGGGGGCCGTCCTCGAGGCCGACCGGTCCGCGGCCCGCACGGGCCTCGGAGCGGCCCTCGGGGCCCTGGCGCCCGCGCCGGACGCGCCGCCGGCACGGGCCGCGGCGTGGGTGCGCGCGCGCGCCGCCCACGCGGCCGGCGACCTCGAGGCGCTCACCGAGGCGCTCGCGGGCCTGGCCGCCGCCGCCCCCGGCCCGCAGGTGCACGCGGCGCTGTCGCTCGCCCGGCGCGCCGCGGGCGACGCCGCCGGCGGCGCGCGCCACGCCCTCCTGGCCGCCCGGCTCGCGCCCGACGACCCGGGCGCGACACGGCGTGCCGACGCGGCGCTGGACCGGGCCACGCTCGCGCGGGTGTGGGGGCCGCTCGAGGCGGCGGGCTGGGCCGCCGGCGCGTTGCTCGCCGCCCTCGCCCTGCGCGCGGCGGCGCGGCGGCGCCGCCGCCGGCGGCTGGAACGCTACGCCGAACAGGTGAGCGGCGAGCTGCGGCCCTGCGTGGACGGCGTGGCGGGCGCGCTACGCCTCGAGCCCTGGCACGAGCAGGCGGCGCTGGACCTCTTCCTCAAGGGGCGCCTGGGCCTGGCCCGCCCCCGGCCGCCGCGGCGTGCCCCGCCGCTCAAGCTCCGGCTCTCGCACGCCGGGGCCGGGCGCACGGTCCGGCTCGCCGAGCGCCCGGCGCTCGGTTCGGGCGCCGCGCGCGTGCGGCTCGGCCCGGGCGCGCTGGCGGCGCTGCGCGCCCACCCCGGGACCTGGCGCGCGGCGGCCGTCGTCGCGGACCGGGTCGTGGCGTGCTGCACGTTGGAGGTCGCCCCGCCGTAGCCGACGAGCCGGCCGGGGGGCTCGAATGATGCACCGGAGCCTGGCTCCGTACGTGCATTCGAGGAGGCGGGAGCGCTTCGGCCCCGCTCACGGGCCAGCCGGGGCGCCGAGCACCCACTCGCCCAGCGCGTCGGGGCGCTCGCCGTGCAGGAAGAGCCGCGCCCACAGTTCCACGCCGACCAGCAGGTAGCGCAGCGTCGAGTTGGCCTCCACGCGCCCGAGCAGCCGGTCCTCGTGGGCCCGGTCCCAGCGCAGGAGTTCGCCGGCGCGCCCCCGGCGCAGCAGGCGCGCCGTACCCGCGTGGAAGGCGGGCGGGACGGGAAAGCCGCGCTTGCGCGCGCGGATCGTCGCCCGGGGCAGGTGCGCCGCCGCGACCCCCCGCAACGCCCACTTCGCCACCCCGCGCCGCAACTTGAAGCGCGGGTGCAGATGCAACCCGAAGTCGATGACCGCGTTGGACAGGAACGGGACGCGCATCTCCAGCCCGGCCCCCATCCCCGCCCGGTCGTGGCGCAGGAGCAGCGACTCGAGGTGCGTGTGCAGGTCCTCCAGGCCCTGGGCCGCCAGGGCCCGTTCGCCGGGGCGCGCCAGGGGCGCCAGCCGCTCCCACAGCGCAGCGCCCCGCATCTCGCGCGCCATCTGCAAGCCCGCGCAGAGGCGCTCGCGCAGGTCCCCCTCCCGGCGGCCCGGGCCCTCGGCCAGCGGGGAGAAGGCCTCCCGCTCGGCGCGCCGGGCGCGCCGCCCCCGGCCCATCAGCCAACGCCGGCGCCCCCGCGCCGCCCACTCCCGGGCGAGCCGGACCTGCCAACGGTAGCCCCCCAGCAACTCGTCGGCCCCCTCCCCGGTGAGCAGCACGCGCACGCCGTCGGCGCGGCAGCGCCGGGCGACCAGCAGGTGCGCGGCGTCGCTCGGATGGAAGGAGGGCGCCTCCCGCATCCAGATCGCCTCGGGCCAGGTCCGCAGCCACGCCTCGCGGTCGACCGGCACGGGGCGCAACGCGACGCCCAGGTGCCGCGCGACGGCGGCGGCCGCCGGCGCCTCGCTCGCCTGCCCGGCGATGTCGGCGACGTAGGCCGAGAGGTCGGGCCGGTGCCGCCGCGCCAGCGCGGTCACCAGGCTGCTGTCCACGCCGCCGCTGCACATCGTGGCCAGCGGCACGTCGCTGGCGAGGTGGCGCTCGACGCTCGGGGCGAGCCGGTCGGCCAGCGCCGCGACGACCTCGGCCGGCCGGCGCGCCCGCCCCGCGACGAGGCGGTCCACCTCCACGCGCTCGATGAGGTCGTACCAGCGCCCGCGCTCGATGCCCCGGCGGTCCACGCGCCACAGCCCGCCCGGCGGGACCGTCTCGACCCCCTCGAAGGGCGTCCAGGGCGCGTCGACGCGGCTGCGCGCCACCAGGGCCACCAGCGCCTGCATGTCGGGCCGCACCGCGAACTCCGGGTGTTCGAGAAACGCCTTCACCTCGGAGGCCACCAACACGCGCGCCCCCACCACGGCGACGTGCAGCGGCTTGATGCCCAGCCGGTCGCGGGCGAGCCACAACGCCTCCTCGCGCGCGTCGTACCAGGCGAAGGCGAACATCCCGTCCAGGCGCTCGACCGTGGCGCGGGGTCCGTAGCGCCGAAGGGCGCCGAACAGCACCTGGGCGTCGCCGGTGCTCGTGAAGGACTCGCCCAGCGCCTCGAGCTCGACGCGCAAGGCGCGGTAGTTGTAGACCTCGCCGTTGTAGACGAGCGCCGCGCGGCCGTCGGGGGTGGCCATCGGCTGGTGTCCGCCGGGCCCGAGGTCCAGGATCGAAAGCCGCCGGTGGCCGAGGAAGAGGTCGCCCCCGCGCCAGGTGCCCGCGTCGTCCGGGCCGCGGTGGGCCAGGGCGGCGAGCATCCGGTCCAGGACCCCGGGCGCCGTGGCAGGCGCCCCGCGGTCCCAGACGGCCAGCAGTCCGCACATCGCGCCTCCCATCGCCCGCGGGCGTGGGGCGCAAGGCTACCCGGAGTCCGACGCGTCCGCGGGCCCGGGCGGTCGGGCGAAGCCGTCGTCCGGGGGGAGCGGCGGGCGCGGTCCCGCCAGTTCGTGCCCGCGTCGGGCTAGAGCCGCGCGACGGCCTCGCGCAGGCCGGCGGGCGTGAGCGGGTACATCCGGCCACGCAGGAGCGCCCGGATCAGCCCCGTGGAGGCGGTGGAGGGCCAGGCCGCCTCGGGCACGGGGTTGAGCCAGACCAGGTGGGGCCAGCGCGCCACGGCCCGGCGCAGCCACTCGGCCCCCGGTTCGGCGTTGTCGTGTTCCACGGAGCCACCGGCGTGGGTGACCTCGATCGGGTGCATCTGCGCGTCGCCGACGAAGACGACGCGCCAACGCGCGTCGTGGGCCTTGAGGAGTTGCACGGTGGGCAGCGTCTCGACGTGGCGGCGGCGGTTGTCGCGCCAGACGCGCTCGTAGAGGCAGTTGTGGAAGTAGTAGGACTCCAGGCGCTCGAACTCGGAGCGCGCGGCGGAGAAGAGCCGTTCGACCCGGCGCACGTGCGCGTCCATCGAACCCCCCGCGTCCAGGAGGAGCAGGACGCGCGTCGCGTTGCGCCGCCGGCGGGCCATGCGCAGGTCGAGCCAACCGCCGTTGCGGGCCGTGGCGCGGAGGGTCTCGGCGAGGTCCAGGTCCTCGGCCGCCCCCTCGCGGGCCCAGCGCCGAAGCCGGCGCAGCGCCACCTGGAAGGCCCGCGTGCCCAGGCCCACCCGGTCGTCCAGGTTGCGGTACTCCCGCCGCTCCCAGACCTTGAGCGCGCGTCCGGCCCGCCCCGGACCCCGTCCGAGCCGGATCCCCGCGGGGGCGTAGCCCGCGGCACCCAAGGGGGACGTGCCCCGCGTCCCCACCCAGTGGCTCCCGCCCTCGTGGCGGCCGTCCTGCCCGGCGAGGCGCTGCCGCAGCGCCTCCGTGAGGGCGTCCACGCCGCCGCGGACGTCGATCGCGGCGCGCTCCTCGGGCGTGAAGCGCCGCGCGGCCTCCCACCGCAGCCAGGCTTCGGGGATCTCGATCGGGGCGTCCGCCGGCCGGCCCCCGAGCGCCTCGGCAAAGGCCCGATCGAAGCGGTCGAAGTGCCGCTCGTCCTTGACCAGCGCGGTGCGGGCCAGGTGGTAGAAGCCCTGCGTGCCGGGCGGGACGACCCCGGCGCGGAGCGCGCCGAGCAACGCGAGGTGCTCGCCGAGGCTCACGGGGACGCCCGCGCGCCGCAGGGCGTGGACGAGGCGTTCGAACACCGCCCCTACCCGACCCGCCCCGCGACCGGTGCGCCCCCGGCCGCGCCCAGGTCGTGCTCGTGCTTGAGCAGCGCACCGGCGAGCGGCGGCAGGCTGCGGCCGCCCCGCGCGGCCCGGACCGCCCCCGGCGCGACGCCTTCGGCGAGCAGCAGGTGGATCCAGTCGAGCAACTCGGAGGTGGAGGGGCGCTTCTTGAGGCCCGGCACCTCGCGCAGCCCGTAGAACGCGTCGAGCGCGGCCGCGAGGAGGTCGCGCCCCAGGTCCGGGTGGTGCGCGCGCACGATGCGTGCCATCGTCTCGGGGTCGGGGAAGCGCAGGTAGTGGAAGAAGCAACGCCGCAGGAAGGCGTCGGGCAGTTCCTTCTCGTCGTTCGACGTGATCAGCACCACCGGCCGGTGGCGGGCGCGCACGGTCTCGCGCGTCTCGTGCACGTAGAACTCCATGCGGTCGAGTTCCTGCAACAGGTCGTTGGGGAACTCCAGGTCGGCCTTGTCGACCTCGTCGATCAGCAACACCGCCCCCGCGGGCGCCTCGAACGCCTCCCAGACCTTGCCGCGCACGATGTAGTTGCGGATGTCGTGGACCCGCTCGCTGCCCAGCTGCGAGTCGCGCAGCCGGGCGACGGCGTCGTACTCGTACAGCCCGTGCTGGGCCTTCGTGGTCGACTTCACGTGCCACTCGATCAGGGGGCGGCCGAGGGCCGCCGCCACCTCGCGCGCGAGCACGGTCTTGCCCGTGCCGGGCTCGCCCTTGACGAGCAGCGGGCGCCCGAGCGCGACCGCCGCGTTGACGGCCACGATCAGGTCGGGGGTGGCGATGTAGGTCGCCGTGCCCTCAAAGCCCGGGCCCGGGGGGCCCGCGCGCCACGGCTGGCCCGGGGTCGGATCCATGGGGAGGCATGGTCGGGGCGCCGCCGGGGGGCACAAGGTTGGACCCGGGCCGGGGTGGGGCGAGGATCGGCGCGCGGGCCGAATCCGGCGCGGGCCGGGCGCGCGCCGGGGGCCGGCCGCCCGCACGGAGGCGCGCCATGGACGCACGGCACTGGATCGGGGGCGAGTGGATCGACGCGGGGGCCGACGCCCTGCCGCTGATCGATCCGGCGACCGGCCGAACGGTCGGCCGGGCGCCCCGCGGCGGGGCCGCGGAGGTGGACGCGGCCGTGGAGGCGGCGCGCCGCGCGCTGGAGCCCTGGGCCGCGACGCCGGCGCCCCGGCGCGCGGAGGTGCTGCTGCGGCTGGCCCGCGTGCTCGCCGAGCGCAAGGACGAGTTGGCCCACGCCGTGACCCACGAGATGGGCAAGGTGCGGCTCGAGGCGCGCGGAGACGTCCAGGAGGCGATCGACATGGCCGCCTACATGGCGGGGGAAGGCCGCCGGCTCTACGGCCACACGACGCCGAGCGAACTGCCCGACAAGCTCTGCTTCACGCTGCGCGAGCCGGTCGGCGTGTGCGGCCTGATCACGCCGTGGAACTTCCCAGTGGCCATCCCGGCCTGGAAGTCGCTCCCGGCGCTGGTGTGCGGCAACACGGTGGTGCTCAAGGCCTCCGAGGAGACGGGCTACTCGGCCACCCTGTACGCGCGCTGCCTGGAGGAGGCGGGCCTGCCGCCCGGGGTGCTCAACCTGGTGCACGGCACGGGCGAGGAGGCCGGCGACCCGCTGGTTCGGCATCCGCACGTGCCGGCGATTTCGCTCACGGGGTCGCTGGCCACCGGCCAGACGGTGGCCCGCCACGCGGCCCCGCAGCTCAAGCGGCTGCACGTGGAGTTGGGCGGGAAGAACGCGATCCTGGTCCTGGCCGACGCGGACCTGGACTTCGCGGCCCAGGCGATCCTGTGGTCGGCCTTCGGCACCAGCGGCCAGCGCTGCACCGCCGCCAGCCGCATCCTGGTGGAGGCCCCGGTGTACGAGGCCCTGGCCGCGCGCCTGGTGGCCGGGGCCCGGCGGCTGCGCCTCGGCCACGGCTGGTCCGACGCCGTGGAGGTGGGCCCGCTCGTGCGCCCCGCGGCGCGGGAGAAGGTGGAGCGCTACGTGCGCATCGGCGTGGAGGAGGACGGCGCCCGGCTGCTCACGGGCGGCCGGCGCGCCCACCCCTCGCCCGAGACCGCGGGCGGCTGGTTCTTCGAGCCCACGATCTTCGGCGAGGCCCGGCCCGACATGCGCATCGCCCAGGAGGAGATCTTCGGCCCGGTGACCGCGCTGCTACGGGTCCGGGACCTGGACGAGGCCCTCGCGGTGCACAACGGGACGCCCTTCGGGCTCTCCGGGGCCGTCATCACGCGCGACCTGGCGCGCGCCATGAAGGCGATGCGGGCGATGAAGGCCGGCATCGTCTACCTGCACAACGGGACGATCGGGGCGGAGGTCCACCTGCCCTTTGGCGGCGTCAAGGGGACGGGGAACGGCCACCGCGAGGCGGGCATCGCCGGCATCGACTTCTACTCCGAGCTCAAGACGGTGTACGTCGACTACAGCGGGGGCCTGCAGCGCGCGCAGATCGACACCCCGCGGGACCCGGACGACCCGCGTTAGCGTCAAGTTCTGTGCCCGGCGCGCCGAAGAGAGAGGACAGCGTGTCGCGCACCGGAGGCCCGATGTCCACTTGTCTTGTGCCCCGGGCCGGCCGCGACCGGCCGGCCGCCTGGCTGGGCCTGTGCCTGGTCGCGCTGGCGCTGGCCCCGGGCCGCGCGGGCGCCGAGGACCCGGCCGCCCCGGCCACCCGGGCGGACGTCTTCCCGCTGGCGTCGATCAGGCCCGGCCTGCGCGGGCACGGCCTCACCGTGCGGTCGGGCACCCGGGTCGAGCGCTTCGAGGTCGAGGTGATCGACGTGATCCACCACGCCCTGGTCAAGCAGGACCTGATCCTGGTGCGCTGCCTGGGCGAGGACTTCGCCGACCACCAGATCGCCCAGGGCATGAGCGGATCCCCCGTCTACTTCGAGGGGCGCTGCGCCGGCGCCCTGGCCTACACCTGGGCCTGGGCCAAGCACGCGGTCGGCGGCGTCACGCCCATCGAGGCCCTGCTCGCCGAGGGCGCCCGGCCGCTGGAGGGCCGGCCGACCGGGCGGGACCCGCCCACCGGGCCGCGCCGACCGCCGCTGCCCGTCGCCGCCGAGGGCGGCCTGGGCCTCACCCCCATCGGCCTGCCGCTGGCCCTGGGCGGGTACTCGGCCGCCGGCCGCGCCGCGGTCGCCGACGCGCTCGCCGGCCGGGGCCTGGTGCCCTGCCCCGGCCCGGGCGCCCCCGGCGGGGCGGGCTCGTGGGCGGACCGCGACGCCCCCGTCGAGCCCGGCAGCGTCCTGGTGGTGGACCTTGCGCGGGGGGACTTCTCCGCGGCGGTCTCGGGCACCGTGACCTTCGTGGACGGCGAGAAGGTCTACGGCTTCGGCCACCCCTTCGACGGCCTGGGCGAGACCGAGTTGCCCATGAGCCTGGGCTACGCCTACGCGGTCGTGGCCAGCCGCCAGATCTCGTTCAAGTTGAGCGGCTCGCTGCGCCCCATCGGCCGGCTGGTGCAGGACCGCGACCCGGGCGTGGTCGGCGTGCTGGGCGCCCCGGCGCGCATGGTCCCCTTCCGGGTGGCCTTTGGCAACGCGGTCACGGGCCGGCGCGAGGAGTTCCGCTTCGAGATCACGCCCAACACCCTCTTCTTCCAGCCCCTGGCCGTCGCCGCGCTGCGCGACTGCTTCGCCCGCGCCGAGACCACGCTCGGCCCGAACACCAAGCGGGTGCGCATGACGGTGCACATCGAGGGCATGGAGCCGTGGACCTTCGAGGACGCCGTCGGGGGCTTCGACGGCGGCTTCCAGCGGACGCTGATCCACCTGCTGGACCGGCCCCTCAACGACGAGCACCTGCGGGTGGAGTTCGAGTCCTTCGAACTGGAGGTGGAGGTCGAGCACCAGGACCGGCGCGCGTTCGTGCGCTCGGTCACCGCGGACCGAGACGAGGCGCGCCCCGGGGAGACGGTCGGCCTCGACGTGCTGTTGGTGCGCAAGGACGGCGGCGCCTGGGTGCGCGAGCGCCTCGAGGTGCGCGTGCCGGCCGACGCCCCCGCCGGAAACTACGAGATCCTCGTGGTGGGCGGAGACTTCGTCCCCGCGGAGGTGCCGGCCCCGGTGGACATCGGCCAGATGCCGCGCGAGTACGAGGCGCCGCTCAAGAGCACGGACCTGGTGGCCGTGTTGCCCACGGCCCGCGTGGACGTGGACTGGGAGGGGCACCTGCTCCGGCGCCTGCCCCTGTCGGCCCTGCCGCGCATCGCCCGCTCCCCGGCGGGGACGGGGCTGCGCCTCAGGCCCGCAACCGAGCGGGTGGTGCGCGCCGTACCGTACGTCGTCGAAGGCCGCGCCAGCGTGAGCGTGCGGGTCGCCCGGTAGCCCCGCCCATGCGCGCCGAGCGACGGTCCTTGCCGACCCCGTCCGCCCCGCGGATCGTCCCTTCGGCCCCGGGCCGGGCGTCCGCGCCCGGGCGCGGGGTCCCCTCGGAGGCTCCATGACCCAGCCGCGCCGGCCCGCCCTCCTCCTGCTCCCCCTGCTGCTCTGGCTCGCCGGCGGCCCGGCCCACGCCGGCGGGGCGCGCGAACTCACCGTCCTGGGCGCCGAGGGCTTTGCGGCGGGCACGCTCGAGCGGCTCGCGCTGGGCGGCGACGGGATCCTGCGCCTGGGCCTGGACTCCGAGGCCGAGCCGCTGGACGCCTCCACGGCGTGGGCGGCGCTCGAGCACGCCGGCGCGCTGTGGATCGGCACCGGCAACGCCGGCCAGATCCTCCGGCGCCCGGCCACCGGCGCGCCCGCGCGCGTCGACGTGCCCGGCGCGCTGATGGTCACGGCGCTCGCGGGGTTGCCCGACGGGGCGGTCGCCGCCGCGGTCTTCCCGGGCGGGCGCCTCCTGCGCGTCACGCCGGCCGGCGAGGTCGCCCCGCTGGCGACGCTGCCCGTCGAGCACGTCTGGGCGCTCGTCGCCGACGCGCGCGGCGGGCTCACGGCCGCCTGCGGCAGTCCCGGGACGCTCTACGGCGTCGACCCGCTGGGCGCCGTGACGCGCCTCTTCGAGGTCGGCGACGAACACGCCCGCTGCCTCCTGCGCCGGGGGGAGGAGTGGCTGGTGGGCACCGCGCCCAAGGGCCTCGTCCTCGCCCTGGGCCCGACCGGCCGCCGCGTGCTGCGCGAACTCAAGGCCCAGGAGGTCGTGGGCCTCGTGGCGCTCGACGACGGCGCCCTGCTCGTGGCCGCCAACGCCGACACGGCGGGCGGAAACGCCCAACGGCTGGCGCAGGCCCTGCGTCAGGTCGCCACGCCGTCGGGCACCGACGCGGGCGAGGAGGCCCCCGGGCGGGAGGCGCTGCAGGACGGGTCGGTGTTCCTGCTCGAGCAAAGCGGCGTGCTGACCCCCCTGTGGGAGGAGAAGAAGGTCGCCGCGCTCACCCTCGTGCCCCACGGCGTGGGGGCGGCGGTGGGCACGTATCCCGCCGGGCGGGTGTTCGGCGTGGCTCCGGGCCGTGCGGCGGCGCTCCTGGCGGACCTGCCCGAGGCCGAGGCCAGCGTGCTGCTCCCCGGGCTCACCGGGGTCGTGACGTCCAACCCCGCGGTGCTCCACCGCATCCGGCCCGCCACCGCGGGCCGCTTCGTCTCGGCGCCGCTGGACGGCGACGCCCCGTCGCGCTGGGGCCGGCTGGTGGCCGAGGGCCGCGGAATCGAGGGCCTCGAGGTGCGCAGCGCCGAGACCTCCGAGCCCGAGGACGGCTGGAGCCCGTGGCAGCCCGTGGCCGACCTCGCCGCCGGCGCGGGCACGGCGGGGGTCACCGGGCGTTTCGTGCAGGTGCGCGTCGCCCTCGCCGGCCCCGACGCCGAGTTGCGCGCGCTCTCCGTGGTCCTGCGCACGCCCAACCGGGCGCCGACCGTACGCGACCTCGAGGCGCAGCACGAGGGCTCGGCCAAGGGCGGCGCGCTGCCGACCGCGAGCCCCGTGCTCCAGGTGCGTTGGAAGGCCGAGGACCCGGACGGCGACGCGCTGCGCGTCACGCTCAAGGCGCGCCGCGAAGGCGCCGGCCACTGGCGGCCCCTCCTCGAGGACGCGGACATGGAGAAGTCCGAGCACGCCTGGGACACGACCGGCTGGCCGGACGGACGCTACGAGATCCATCTGGCGGTGAGCGACGCCCCGGCCAACGCCGCGGGCGAGGCGCGCACGGCCGAGGCCCGCCGCCCCTTCGTGCAGGTGGACAACACGGCGCCGCGCGTGCGGGTGGGCGCCCGGCGCTCGGGCCCGGGCCGCGTCACGGTCGAGGGCCAGGCGGACGACGGCCCCGGCGGCCGCGTCCTCCAGGTGCGCGCCACCACGGACGGGAAGACCTGGGTGCTGCTCGCGGCCGGCGACGGCCTGCTGGACGGCGCGGTCGAAGCCTTCCGGGGGGATCTGGACGCGCCGGCGCAAGGCCCCGTCGACGTGCTGGTCCAGGTGCTGGACGCGCGCGGCAACCTGGGCGCCGCCGCGGCCACGGTCCCGTAGACCCCGGAGCGGGCTGCGCCCCTCGATTGCCCATACGGAGCCAGGCTCCGGTGCATCATTCGAGGGCCCGGGAGAAGGACAGGGACCTTGGAGTTCGGCTCCGCGCTCCCGCTCGGACCGTGCCCTCGCGCGTGCGCTCCGCGCGGGGTCGAAGGGGCTGAACGGGTCCGGGGCGGCGCCCGCGTCAGCGGCCGACGAGCCGGCGCACGCCCCGTACGAGCCCCAGCGTGCCGGCCTTGAGGCCGTCAGCCCAGGGCCGTTCGCCAAAGGCGCGCGGGCGCAGGCCGCGCCGGCGCAGGCGGGCGTTGAAGCAGTGCACGCTCACCTTGCGCCGCGCGTAGCGCGACTGCCAGGTGGTCGACAGCGAGATCGACACCTCGGGGCCGTTCTGCACCCAGTGCGGCGCCATGTACGGGAAGTGCAGGGCGTCCCCCGGGCGCAACTCGGTCTCGAACTCGACGCGGGCGGGAGGCCGCGGCGCGAACCCGCGGTAGTCGCCCGCTCCGGCGAAGAACGAAGAAAATGGGATGCAGCACGTCAACTTTGTGATAGCTTCCATAAGGATGAATTTATAAAAATAAAAGGTGTTGTAGAGACCTTTAATAATACCTTGCAAATCCGAATTAACGAACTCTGTCCTGTTGCCGAAAT
>JAPKHB010000010.1 GCA_026647295.1 Planctomycetota bacterium
GATTAGGGCTGGCGGCCGGAGTACGACCTGGACCGCATGTGCGACGACCTGCTCCCGCGGGTGGACGCCCTGCTGCGCGCCCGCGGCGAGACGCCCCGCCCCTGGCGCGCCGCCGCCGTCGGGGCCGCCCGCCCCGGCCGGGCCCCGGCCGGGTAGCCCGCCCCACCGGGCCGGCCGTGCGCCTCGAATGATGCACCGGAGCCTGGCTCGGTATGGGCATTCCACGCGGGCTAGTCCTTGAAGGCGAGCAGGGCCGCGAGCCCCACCAGCACGACGGCGAAGGTGCGCCGGATGACCAGGGGGTCCAGGCGGCCCGCGAGCCATGAGCCCACGAAGGCCCCCGCCACCGCGCCGAGGGCCAACTGCCAGGCCAGGCCCCACTCCACGTGCCCCTGGACGCCCCGCCGCCACAGCGCCACGAGCATCGTGGGGACGATCACCGCGACCGAGGTCCCCGTGGCCAGCCGCGGGTCCAGGGCCTTGAGCAGGATCAGGGCCGGGACGACGAGGAAGCCCCCGCCCAGTCCCAGCAGACTGCCCAGCGTCCCGGCCAGGAGCCCGACTCCGACGAGCACGATCCAGTCCATGGCGCCTCCGGCGGCGGCGGGCCGGGAACCCTCCCGGGCCCCGCGGCCGGCCGTATGCTAGGGGGCAGGGTGTCTGCCGGCGACACCCAGGGACGAACGGAGGACCCCATGCGCCCGACCCTGCTCGCCGGATCCCTCACCCTGGCCGCGCTCGCCCTGGCGGGCCCCGTGGCGGCCGCTCCGCACGACGGGGAGTGCCGCCCGGTGCGCGGGTGCGACGGCCGCGGTGCGCGCTCCTGCGACGGCGTCGGCGGCACGTTGCCCTACGTGGTGCGCACCGACGTGCGGGTGCGCGGGGGTGGATCGAGTTGGACCGTGTTGCGGCGTTACCTGCCCGACCGGGCCGCCTGGGTGCGCGAGCACTACGTGCGGCGCTACTTCCTGCGCCGCTGGCCCGCGGTCCTCACCCAGGGCCGGGAGGCCGAGGAACTGGAGAACCTCTTCCGCGAGCGCGCCGCGACGGAGGCGCCGCTCACCCCCGGCGAGCGCCTCGCGCGGGCCACCGTGGAGTTCTACGTGGGCCGCTACGCCGACGCACAGGCGGGCTTCGAGCAGGTGCTGGCCGCGGCCCCGCGCGAGCCGCGCGCCGCGCTCGGCCTCGCCTTGAGTTCGCTGCTGCGCCACGACTGGCGGGCGACGGTGGCCGCGCTCGGGCGCCTGGACGGACTGGGCGAACTGCGCCTTGACGACCGCCTCGCCGTCGAGGACGCCTTCGGCGACCGCGAGGACTGGCGCCAACTGCGCCGCGCCCTGGAGGGCTACCTCGCCTACCGGCCCAGCGACGGGCCGGCGCAGTTGTGCGCGGCCTGGAGCGCGCTGCTCGAAGACGATGCGCGAACCGCCCGCGCCCACCTGGACGAAGGCCGCCCGCATGCCGGCGACCTGCCCCTGTTCGCGCGCCTGGACCAACTCCTGTCCGCCGCCCCGGCGCCCGCGCCCGCGCCCGCGGACCCCGCCGGGGACGCGCCCCCGCCCCCCAAGCGCCTGGACCCCATCGTGGCGAGCGCGACGGCCACGGCCGCCGCCGCCGCGCGCTGACGCCGGCTAGCGCAGCGCGCGCAGGGCCGCGACCTGCCCCTGGCGCGCCAGGTCGGCGGCCTCGCCCAGGATCCGCGCCGCCTCCTGGGGCGCGTGGAACCCCATGGAGTTCTCGGCCGCGATGAAGTCGATGCGCCACTGCGCCTGGCGCTGGAACTCCCGCGCGGGTTCGAGCTGCGCGTCGCTCGCCCCCGCCTGGCGCGCCTCCAGCACCGCGTCCATCAGGTCCATCAGCGCCTGCGCGGCGCGCTGGAGCAGCCGGTGGTTGCGGTCCTGGATCGCATCCACGCGGGCCAGGATCTCGGTCTCGGGGATGTGGTGGCAGACCTGGCAGGCGCGGTTCACGTTGAGGAGCGGGCTGCGCACCCAGTGATCCGAGATCTTGGTCGCGCCCTCCCGCATGTACGGCATGTGGCAGTCGGCGCAGGCGACCCCGCTGCGGGCGTGGATGCCCTGCGACCAGAGCTCGAACTCGGGGTGTTGCGCCTTGAGCACCAGGGCGCCGGTCTCGGCGTGCTTGTAGTCGTAGAAGCGGCGGCCGTCCGGGAACGTGGTCGCGTTCCAGAAGGCCTCCGCGTCGTCCACGGTCAGGCCCCGGCCCCACGGAAAGGTGAGCGGGAGTTCGCTCGAGCAGTAGTACTCGACGTGGCACTGGCCGCACACGAAGGAGCGCATCTCCTGGCGCGTGCTGTCCCGGTTGGGGTCGTAGGGCGCCGGGCGGCCGGCGTCGCGCCACCGCTGGATGGACGGGATCGCCGGGACGGGGGCGTCGCCCTCGGCCAGCGCGCGGATGCCGTTGAGGAACCCGGGGCGCGTCACGCGCAGTTCCATGGTCGCCGGGTCGTGGCAGTCCACGCACGAGACGGGATGCGCGTGGCCCAGCGCGTGCAACTGCGCGTTGGTGTCCTGGTAGGACATCTTGTAGGTGGCCTCGAACCCCTTCTGGGCGTCGCCGTCGCCGAGCTTGCGGTACAGGGGCATCACCGAGGCGTGGCAATGCAGGCAGGAGCCGCTCTGGGGCTTGGTGAGCCGCCGGGTGGCCTCCTGGTCGTGGAGCATGTAGGCGTGGCCGCGGCGATCGCGGTAGTCGATGGAGAAGGCGTAGCCCAGGAACATGCGCTTGAGCCAGGGGTCGCGCTCGATCTTCTCCTCCGGCATGGCCTCGCTGCCGCCGTGGCCGCCAAAGCGCGTCCGGGTCGCCTCGGCGGTGCGCCGGTAGGCGTCGTACTGCTTCGGGAAGTTCACGCCCCACACCGCCGGGTCGGTCGTGTCCTCGGTGACCTCGACCAGCCGCACGAAGGTCGACTTCGACTCGGCCTTGCGGTCCGCGATGTTCATCAGCAACGCGGTCACGCCGGCGGTGGCGAGCGCCACCCCGGCGACCACGAGCACGAAGAGGAGCCGCGCGCCCCCCCGGTCACCCCGTCGTTCCATGGCCGGTCTCCTTTCGGGCGCGCGGGGCCGGGCCCGCCGCCGCGCCGATCCCCCGGGTCTACCCATCGCCCCGCCCGGGCCCGCCCAGGCCCACCGACGGACCGTGTCCCACCGTCCGGTGGCAGTGCACACAGCGGATGGCCCCGTGCGCCGTCGTGGCGCCGGCCACCTGCTCGTGGACGAACTCGCCGTGGCAGCGCACGCAGTTGTCCTGGAGGATGCGGGCGTTGGCCGGCGTGATCTGGATGGGCTCGTGGAAGTCCTGCAGCGTGAAGGCCTTGCTGTGGTTCCAGCCGTTGATCGCCTTGGCCAGGTACTTCTCGACCCCCTCCGCCGGCAGGTGGCAGTCCACGCACCCGGCCACCGTGTGGTGGCTCGCCTTGAGCCAGGAGTCGTACTGCGGGCGCATGATGTGGCAGTTGACGCAGGCCTTGGGATCCGTGCTCAAGTAGCTGAAGCCTTCGGCGTAGTGGAAGGTGTAGGCCCCCACGCCCAGGAGCATGCCGAGCAGCACCGCGAGGAGGAGCGTCTTGCGACCCACGCTAGGCCCCCCCGCCGCGCGGGGCCTCACCCCGGCGGCGGCCTGGGCGCGGGGCGCACCCCCGGGCGCCTGCGGCGCCACCCCGGCGCCCCAGGCGGATCGGACCTGCCAGCGGCCGCGCCGGTTCGTGCATGGTTCGGCCTGGCCCCCCGGGTCGTGCGGTCGTAGGACCGCTGCGCAAAGCGTAGCAAACACCGTGCGCGAAGCTCAAGGGCCAGGCCGCGCGGCGCCGCGCACCCCGGACCGCGCCCCGTGCGCACCTTCTCGCGCCCCGTGCGGGGAACTGCGCGGGGTCCCCCGCCGCGCCCGGCGCAGTGGCCCGCGCGTGCGCCCGGCTCCGGCGCGGGGGCGGGGCTCTGCGAGCGCTGCCGCAAGCGCCTGGGCGAGCGCCGCCGCCCGCCGGCCCAGGCGCGCGCGCCCTGCGGCCCCAAGGTGCGCGCCCAACGCCCGGTACGCGCCCCGCACGCGCGCCCGCGCCCGCCGGCCGAGCGCGGCCCACGTCCGCGGCCCCGGCCCCCGCGCTCCCGGCCCGCCCCCCGCGCGGACCGCGATCCGGGCCTGGAGCACGTGGGCGTCGTTCAACTCGCCGAGCAGGTCCTGGAGACGCTTGAGTTCCGCGACGAGACGCCGGGCAGGCGCGACCCAGGGGGCGACCGGCTCCACCAGGTAGCGCAGCCGCTTGGCGGCGATGCGCGCCGCGTGCGCCTGACGCCGGTCGCGCGCCGAGCGCACCCGGTCCAGGCGCCGCTCCAGCCGGCGCACGTGCTGCGCCACCTTGCGAACGAGCGCGTCCACCCGGGGCGCCCCGCCCGTCCCGGCCTTGGGGCCGCGCAAGGCCGGGCTCCCTTGCGCCGCCTGGCGCCCCAGGGGCTCCAGGTGCTCGGCCACGAGCGCACGGGCCTGGCGCAGCCCCTGGCGCGCGGATTGCCGGAGTTCGCGCGCGAGGTGGCGGGCCGCCCGCGCCCCGGGGCCCCGGGCCGCGGGCCCCTTGAGCCAGGCCAGGGCCACCTGCGCATCGCGCACGTCCCCCGTGCCCCGGAGCAGGCGCTTGACCGCACGCCGTTCCCGGTTCCCCGAAGGGGCGCCCGGCAGGCCCCGCCAGGCCCGCTCCAGGCTGCGCCAGCGGCGCAGCGCCACCCGCAACTCGTGCAGCGCGCGGGCCCCGGCCCCCCGCCCGCGCGCCAGGCGCCGCCCCGCGGCCTGGGCGTCCGCAAGGGCCTCGGCCAAGGCCCGGCGTACGGCGCGGGCGGCCGACCCGCCCGCTCCATCGGGTGCGCCGGACGCTGCGGCCGCCCGTGGCCGGCCCGCGCCCACGGCCCTACTCGTCCGGCCGACGGCTCGGCGTCCGGGGCTTTCGCCGCCTAAGGCGTGTGGCTTCCCGGTGCGCCTGCTCGGCCCACGCGATCCAACGCTCCTGGGCGCTACGGGCCTCGCCCCCCGGCGCAGGCTGGCGCTGGGCGTAGGAGCCGTCCGGCCGCATCTCCCAGGCCGAGCGGCGGTCCTCGATCTGGATCTGCAGGTAGGCCTTGATCTCGCGGCGCAGCGCCGGCACGTCCACGGGCGCCAGGACCTCCACGCGCGAGTCGAGGTTGCGCTTCATCAGGTCCGCCGAGCCGATGTAGCACTCCTCGTCGCCGCCGTTTCGGAACCAGTACACCCGGCCGTGCTCGAGGAAGCGCCCCACGACGCTCAACACGGTGACCGTCTCGCTCAAGCCCGGGATCCCCGGCCGCAGCCGGCACGTGTCGCGCACGATCAGATCCACGCGTACGCCCGCCTGCGAGGCGCGGTACAGGGCGCGGGTCACGTCCGCGTCCTCGAGCGCGTTGAGCTTGAAGATGAGGGCCGCCCTGCGTCCCGCCTGGGCGTGCGCGACCTCGCGCTCGATCTTCTGGAGCACGGCCGCCTTGGCGTGCTTGGGCGAGGGCAGGAGGCGCTCGTAGCGCCGCTTGGGCCGGAACCCGGTGGTCAGGTAGTTGAACAACTCGGTCAGGTCCTGCCCGATCCGGTGGTCGCAGGTCAGCAGGCCCAGGTCGCAGTACAGGCGGGCCGTGTCGGCGTGGTAGTTGCCGGTGCCGACGTGGGCGTAGCGCCGTAGGCCGTCAAAGTCCTGGCGCACCACGAGGATCACCTTGCAGTGCGTCTTGAGACCGACCACGCCGTAGGTGACGTGGATGCCGGCCTCCTCGAGCCGGCTCGCCCAGCGGATGTTGGCCGCCTCGTCAAAGCGCGCCTTCAGCTCCACGACCACCGCCACCTGTTTGCCGTTGCGCGCGGCCTCGATCAGGTGGTCCACCGCCATCGAGGTGGCCGACGTCCGGTACAGGCACATCTTGATGGCGCGCACCTTCGGGTCGCGGCTGGCCTCCTCGAGGAAGCGCTCGACCGAGGTGGCGTACGACTGGTAGGGGTGCCAGAGGAGGAACGGGCCCGCCGTCCGCAGGACGTGGAAGACGTTGCGGTCCGTCGTCAGCCCGGGGTGGTCGACGGGGTGGTGGGGCTCGTCGTGCAGCGCCGGGTCGGGCAGCCGGGCGATCTCGAACAGGTCCTTCATCCCGAGCATGCCCTCGACCTCGAAGACGTCGGCCTGTTCGTCCAGCCCGAGCTCGGCCGCGAGCATGCCGCGGTGCTGCGGCTGGATGTCCTTCTCGAGCGTGATGCGCACGACGGGGGCGAACTTCCGCTCCCGCAGCTCGGTCTCGATCAGGGCGAGCAGGTCCTCGGCCCGCTCCTCCTCGTGCTCGGTGTTCGCGTTTCGCGTCACCCGGAACAGGGCCACGCTCTCGATCTCCATGCCCGGAAACAGCAGGTCCAGGTTCTGGGCCATCACGCTCTCCATGCGCACGAAGGCCTGCCGGCCCGGCACGCGCAGGAAACGGGGCGTCCCCGCGCCCACCGGCACCTTGACCCGGGCCAGCGAGAGGGGATCGGTGCGCTTGTCGCGCAGCGCCACGAGGAGGTTGAGCGAGAGGTTGGAGATGAACGGGAAGGGGTGTGCGGGGTCGGTCGCCTGGGGGGTCACCAGGGGATAGATGTTCGCCAGGTAGTAGTCCCGCAGCGCCTGGCGCTCCTCGGCGGTGAGTTCGTCCCACTCCAGGAGGTGGATGCCCGCGGCGCCCAGGGCCTGGCGCACGGCCTGGAACACGTCGCGCTTGCGCAGCTCCAGGTCGCGCACCACCGCAAGGCACGCCTCGATCTGCTCGCCGGGCGTGCGGCCGTCGGGCGTGCGTGCGGTGATGCCGGCCCCGAGCTGCTGCTTGAGGCCGCCGATGCGCTTCATGAAGAACTCGTCGAGGTTGGACGAGACGATCGCCAGGAACTTCACGCGCTCCAGGAGCGGCGTGCGCGAATCCGCGGCCTCGTGCAGCACCCGATAGTTGAAGTTGAGCCAGGTGAGTTCCCGGCTCAAGTAGCACCGGGGATCGGACAGGTCGATGCGCCCGTCGGGGCCCGCAAGGGGCAGGGGCGTGGGGTCCGGCGGCGTGACGAAGGGCGGCGGCGCGGCCGCCGGGGGTTCGGGCGCCGAACCCAAGGGCCCGGGGCCTTGGGAGGGCGCGTCGGCGAACGCCGCGGCCGGCGGATGCGCTTCGAGCTGGGTGGAATCCGGCAGCGCCATGCCGATCCACTGTAGGGGAGGCCGCACCGGGGCGCGCATCGCGCCCGCGCGCCCCCTTTGCCCCTTCCCCCGGGTCTTGCAAAGATGGGGTAAAGGCCGCGGCGGGGCGCGCCGGGGGCCCGCGCCGTTCGCCCCTGCGGCCCCCCGCCAAGGGGCCGGTAGCCTGGGCGCATGGACGCCGTCGCCGCCTACCTCGCGCAGTTCGACCACGCCTGGGACCACCGCTGGGAGTCGCTGACGGGCGCCCTGGCCGGCGTGGCGCCCGAGGAGGCGACCTGGCAAGCCGCCTGCTACGCCGGCGAGGCGCGCGAACCGGGCTGGCCTGCCCCGGGGACGGTCCATTGGCAGGTGGCCCACCTCGCCCACTGCAAGCGGTACTACGCGGCCGTGATCCGCGCGCGCGGCGCGCCGGCGCGGCCCGAGGTCGAGCCGCGGCCCGGGGAACGCTCCTTCGCGGAGGACGTCGCGGACCTTCGGGCGACCCACGCCGACCTGCGGCGCGCCATCGCCGAGTGCGGCGCGCACGAATTGGGCGTGGCCGTGGGCGGGGGCATGGACCTGGCGGAGTTCCTCGCGATGGCGATCCGCCACGACGCCTGGCACGCCGCCCAGATCGCGGTCGCCCGGCGCCTGTGGCGCACGCGGCTTACCGCACCGTAGGGTGCCCCCACCGGCCGCGCCGCCGCGGGCGCCGGCGGCGTGCGGACTTGGCCCCCCGCCCCGCGCCCGTGCAGGGTTCGCCGACGGCGCCAGAGGCCGGCAAGATCAGGCCCCCGGCGCCCGGCGCCGGGCCGGAGGAGTCGCCTTGCTGACCCAGCCGCTGGCGCTTGCCGAGAGCCCTTGGCTCTTCGTGGGCTTCGTCGCGCTCGTGCTCTGCTTCCTCGCGCTCGACCTCGGGGTGTTCCACCGCCACGCCCGCGTGGTGCGCCCCCGCGAGGCCCTCGCCTGGACCTTCGTCTGGATCGCCGTGGCCCTCGCCTTCGCGGCCTTCGTCTACTTCGGTTACGAACACCAGTGGCTTGGCCTGGGCGTCGACGTGCCGCAGTTGGGCGGCGCCCCGCGGGCGGTGGGCGGCAGCGAAGCCGCGCTGCTGTACCTCACCGGCTACGTGGTGGAGAAGTCGCTTTCGCTCGACAACATCTTCGTGATCGCCCTCGTCTTCACGGCGTTCGGCGTGCCGGCCCAGCTTCAGCACCGGGTGCTCTTCTGGGGCATCCTCGGGGCCCTGGTGCTGCGGGGAGTGATGATCGGGGCCGGCGCCGCCCTGGTCCACCGCTTCGACTGGATGACCTACGTGTTCGGCGGCCTGTTGATCGTGACGGCCGTCAAGATGGCCCGGGTGGGGGCCGAGGAGGTCGACCCCAACAACAACCCGTTGGTGCGGCTGGTCCGGCGCTGGCTCCCCATCGCTCCCGCCTTCGACGGGGAGCGCTTCTTTACGCGCGTGGACGGCCGGCGCATGGCCACCCCCCTCTTCCTCGCGCTGGCGGCCGTCGAGTTCAGCGACGTGATCTTCGCCGTGGACTCGATCCCGGCGATCTTCGCCATCACGCTCGATCCGTTTCTGGTGTTCACCTCGAACGTGTTTGCGATCCTGGGCCTTCGGGCGCTATACTTCTGCCTCGCCGGGCTGCTCGACCGCTTCCGCTACCTCAAGGTGAGCCTGATCGCGATCCTCTTCTTCGTCGGCCTGAAGATGTGCCTCGTGCATACGCCCTGGCGCATCCCGATGGGCCCCTCGCTCGGGGTGCTCGGCGGGCTCCTCGCCCTGGGCTTCGTGGCGTCCTGGGTGCGCCCCCTTCCCGAGGCCGTGGAACGGCGCCTCCCGGGGCCCGAGGGCGTGCTGGCCGCCCGGCGCCGCCCCGAGCCTACGCCACCCGAGCCCCCGCCCGAGGCCTGACCGAAACCGCGCAACCGCCCCGCGTCCCGGCGGGCCGCCCAAGGCGGCCCGGGCTACGGAGACCGGCCCGGCCCGGACGGGGGGTTCGAACCCGGCGATTCCGCCCGGCGCAGCAGGGCGATCTGCCCGCCGTGGTGCAGCGTGTGGTGCAGCGCAAAGCGCAGGATCGAGCGCTCCCGCTCGCTTGGGGCCTCGCCCAGCGCCCGTGCGCGCGCGAGAAGCGCTTCGTGGGCCCGCTCCAGGTCCTGGAGCGCGGCCGTCCACGCCGCCTCGGGACCGTCCCCGGGCGGCGGGCCCCAGCCGTCCGCCGCCGGGGCCTGCGTCGGCCCCTGGAGCGCGCCAGCGGCCCAGTGCGCCCACGCGGCCAGATGCCGAACGATCTCCAGGATCGAGTGCGCGCGCGGGATCGGCCGCGCGCCGGCGGCCGCCGCGTCGATCCCCGCAAGCAGGTGGGCGAGGGCCGGCCCGTGGTAGGCCTCGCCCTCCTGGTCCCCCCGGACCACGCGCTCGAGTTCCTCGATCAGGGGGTGCGTCATGCCGCCGCCATCCTCCCCGGCGGCCCCCACGGGCGCAACCCGCCCCGAGACCTGGCTAGCGCCCCAACGCCCGCCACCCGCGCAGGCAACCGCCCGTGGCGGCGCCCCCCAGCGCGAGCGCAATGGCCGGCGCCTCAAACAGCAGGGCGAAGGGGAGGAGGTTCGTTCCCGTGGCGACGACCGCCAGCACGATCGATCCGGTGACCCCGATGGCCACCTCCGACAGGCGCGGACGTGCGATCAGCCCCCCCACCAACGCGAGCGCCCCGCACGCGGCGTAGTACGAAAGCGGGGCCCGCTCGATGGCGTCGCGAAACGCGCTACGAGCCAGGGCCTGGGAGGGATCGTGCGCCAGCGCGACGGCCAGCACGGACGCCCCCGGGGGGACGCAGGCCCAACAGAGGACGGCCCGCAGGGACCTCCGGACCCGGGCCTTCGCGGGGCGCCGCGACCCGAACGCGCCCGGCAGGCCCGGGTCCGCCGGCCCGCCGCCGGTCGGACGGCGTCTAGGCATCCATCGACTCGGTCAGGTGCGCCCGCCCGACAACCGGAGCCTGCGAGCGCGCCGTTGTCCAGTACTCCGTGCCCCGAACGACCACCCCCTCCCGCACCTCGTAGAAGCCGGCGGCAAAGCACACCTCCGCCGCGTGGTCCACGCGCACCTCGACGACCTCCCGGTCCGGTCCGGACCACGCGCCGAGGACGGTCAGGTGCCAGTCGCCCGGGTAGTCGCGATTGAGCGCGACGTAGTTGTGGCGGCCCCGGATGCGCTCCCCCGAGTGCGGCCAGTCGATGACCACGTTCTCGTGGAGCAGGGCGGCAACGCCAGGCCAGTCGCGGGCTTCGATGCGCTGCCAGAGTTGGGGCGCGGTCAAGATCGACATGCCCGAAGCGTACCCCGCACCCCGCGCGAGCCTCCAAACCGGGCGCACGCCGCGCGTTCTGCGCTCCGTTGCTCGCGCCCGGGTCCCCGACGCCGGCCGGGGCCAGGCCCGGGCCCACCCCCGCCCGGGCGACCCGTCCAGGTCGGGCGGCACGGGCGCCAGGGCCGGGGGGAGGCTGGAGCCCCAGGCAAGCGCCCTGCCCACGAGCGCCCCGGGCACGCGGCGGCGCCGGGCGCCTCCCGGTCCAGTGGTTTCCTGCGTCCTTTCCGGCCCTCGATCGTCTTGGACTTGGGCGGCGGCCTTGCGCCCCTGGCCGCCGCCCAGGCAACCCCGGGGCCGGAGAACCGACCATGACCTACTTCCTTGGAACGGCCGTCCTGCTCGCGGCCGCCCTGGCGCTTGGCGCCGCACCTGCCGACGGGCCGAGCACGCCCGCCGGGCCTCCCCCCGCGGGCGCGCCCGCGTGCTGCGACCGTTGTGAACCCGGCTGCTGCGACGAGTGCCCCTCGGAGTGCGGGCCCGGCTGCTGCGACGCGTGCCCGGTGGACTGCTGCGCCACCGACGCCCCGAGGTGACTCGCGGGGCGGGCCCGTGTTAGATGGACGGCATGCGCAGCGCGGGCCCGCCTCCGCCCAGCCTGGACGCGGCGTGGGACGAATTCTCCACGCGGCTTCGCCGCTGGCTCGAGCGGCGCGTCGCGCAACCCGCCGACGCCGAAGACCTGCTCCAGCAGGTGTTCCTGCGCCTGGCCCAGCGCCCGCCCCCCGCCGCCGGCCCGGCGCAGGTGGGCGCCTGGCTCTGGCGCGTTGCCCGCAACGCCCTGGTGGACCACTACCGGCGTCGGGCGCGGTTCCGCAGCGCCCCGCTGGACCCCGAGGAGGCCACCGCCGAGGAAGAGGACTCGTTCCTGGCCCTGGCCCGCTGCCTGCGGCCCCTCCTCGCGCAGTTGCCCCCCCGCTACGGCGACGCGGTGCGCGACGCGGACCTCGAAGGCCGGCCTCAAGCGGAACTCGCGCGCCAGGCTGGCGTCACGGTCTCCGCCATGAAGTCGCGGGTCCAGCGCGGGCGCCGCATGCTCCAGGACCTGCTGCGCAGGTGCTGCGGCGTCCGCCGCGACGCGCGCACGGGCCGGATCCTGGGCGCCGAAGGTGGCGTGGAGTGCGGTGCCTGCGACGGCGCCCCCCGCTAAAGGCGCTGGAACGCCCCACCTGTCGGCCGATCCCCGGCTTTCCGCCCCCGCGACGCCGGATGGCGCGCCGCGGTCGGCCGCCCGCAGCCGGCGCCGCCCTGCCGCACCTCGCCGTAGCCCGTGCCGGCCGGTCACCCCCTGCGCGCCCCCCCCTCGCCCCGGTCTGGTTTCACGCGCCTCGAGTGGCGGGCGCCGCCAGGGCCAACGAACCGGGGCATGGCGCCCACTTCACTCGCAGACCACCGTCACGGCCTGTCCGGCGCGGGCGCTCGCCGAGCCGAGGGCCACCTCGCCGCGCGCATTGCGCATGACCGCCCGCACCTGGACATCCGCATCGGGGAAGGGCCGCAGGGTGAACTCCCATCCGGACGCCAGCGCCGTGCGGTGAGCCACCATCAACGCCTTACCGCCCTGGAGGGACCCCGAGAGCAGCCTGTGGCCGTGCGCGGCGGTGGCGTCCGCCCAACAGGCGACACCATCGAACCCGCGAGGAGCAAGCACGACGACGCGCAAGGGCAGGTCATCCGCAGCCTTCAACCGCACGACGCCAAAGTCAGGGGCGATGCCCCGAACGGCGGCACAGTTGCCCGCAGCATCGCGGGCGTAGGCCCAGTATCGGTCCGCGGGATCCAGCCCGGACAGATGCAGGCGCAGTGCCGACGTGGAGTAGCGGTCGAGGCTCTCGTCTGGCAAGGGGATGTCCCACCTTGGGAGGTACGACGGCGCGCCCAGCAAGAATCCACGCGATTCACTTCCCAGTTCGATTTCCAGCCGCCCGGACCACTCGATGGCACGTTCCAACTCCACGGTCAGCCCCCCCAACACCCCGCTGGCCTGGAGTTGAACGTGCGCCTGCGGAGCGAGGGTCTCTACCCACCCCGTTCCCCCCCGCACGGCGAGTGAGTCATCAAGCAGGTTGTCGGGGCAGCACACTTCCCCTCCCCGTTCCCGGGGCAGCCAACCTGGAGGAGCGCCGTCCGCCAGCGCGCGCAGTCGCACCTCGCCCGGCGGAACGCCGGTCACCTCGAACGCCCCCCCCGGCCCGATGGGCACCGTAGCGCCGCCGGTTCGACCGTCCCGCCGCCACGTCGCAACCACTCTGCCTCCCCTCCCCCCGGTGCCGCGCACAGTCCCCGAGACCCGCCCCTCCATCGTGCGCGCGAGTCGAACCACACCGGCGCCGGACTCCACGGCACAGGACCAGGCCCGCTGGAGATCCGGCCTTTCGGCAGGGGGGCGCACATGAGCCTTCAAGCCACCCGCGTAGGCGCCCGTGTAGCGGGCTACCCCATTCCGGTCCGTCCACGAGATCGCGCAGGTGGCATGGTCGATCTCCTCGCTTTCGCTGTAGCCCAGAAGGCCCCAGGACATCGCGTCCACGCGCTCCGGGACATAGTCTACGCGGGCCCCCGGCACGGGCTGACCGGTCGGATCGATGACCGTGAGGGCCTTGGCATCGGAGAGGGTCACGTTCACTGACGTCGCATCCGGTCGCACGACCCGCCCGACCGCTCCGCCTGCCGGGCTGGGCGGGTAGATCACCAGGTAGTAGTCTTGCCCCGCCTCGACGTCCTCAATCTGGAAGTCTCCGGACCCATCGGAGGTTGCCGGCGGCGCCACGGGCAGGCAGCGGTGCAGCGCCCCGGCGTGTTCCGGGGTACGAATCAGGTCGCAGGGGCGCATCAACTGCGCGCGGGCTCCCACGATGCCCCTGCCGGTGCGCCCGTCCAGGATTCTGCCCGTGACGCGCGCCGCGGCGTCGACGTCCACCTCGATGTCCTCGAGGGTGTGCGCGAACGGCCCCCGCACCGCAAGGCCGAGTCCATGCCCCCGCCGTGCCGAGACTCGCAGGTAGTACTCGGTCCGTCCGTCATTCGAAGGCGAAACCTGCCCAACTCCTTCCGCATCAGTCCACGCCGTCCCTTCAACCGTAGCCGCCCCGTCAGCGCCGAGCGTGACGAGTTCGATCAGCGCGTCAGGGATTCTCCCGTGCCCATGAGCCCGCACGGACACGGTGACGCGGCCTGGGTAGGGAGCCGGCGCCGCTTCTCGTGGCGGCTCCCACTGCGGGGGAAGTGCCGGCCATCCGGAACTCGCGCCTCCACCAAGGCGCCTCACCCGGACGGGTCCTCCCCGCGCCGGCGCGCCGACCCAGTTCGCGCCCGAGGCCCCGCCCGCGCCGACATCCGCCGCCGACCCCGAACCTGCGTCGGGTCGATCGTCCGCCGGCTCCGTGATCGGCGACTCCGGGCCATGCGCGGCATCCCGCCACAGCAGCGAAGCCGATAGCAACCCCAGAAGGCACACGCCAACCAGCCGAGTCCTGTGGAGGCGGCCCGCGTTCACCTTGGAGCGTACCCCCCACGACGACCGGCGGCACCGCTCGTTCGAGGCTTTGTCGCCATGCCTGCCCAGAGGCTATCCGAGGGCACGCCGGAGCGCCACCCCCCTACCGCAGCCGGGGCGCCACCCAGCACCTCGGCCCCGGGGTCCCCCGCACCCATCGGACCTACGACCACCGCCTTGTCAGGCTCGCCCAGGACGTCGGCACCTCCTCCAGCGCAAGCCGCCTGGAAGTGCGCCGCTCCATCGCCTCCGGCTGGGTCAGCCGGAAGCGCCCCCCAGAGCCGCGGCGGGCGCGTCAAGTTCGCCGGCGCGACGGGCACAGCGCCACGCCGCCGGGCCCTCGAGTACGGCGCAGGACCAGCTCGACATCGCCCACCTTTTCCCAGGCCAGCCCGCCACCGGGAAGGATCACGCAGAGGAACTGCGTCTCGACCCCTTCGAAGTGCACTCCTCCGTCCCGACGGGACCACCTTCCCGCCAGTTCCCACCAGTCGAGCATGACGTACCAGCGCTCTGAATAGTCTGGCGCGGATCGGATGGCGCCGGCCTCATCCAGGATGAGAGGCCGGTCGGAGACCGGGAACCCGTTGGCGCGAAGCCAAAAGCGGCCATCCGGGTGCAGGACCACGTGCACGCGGTAGGACGTGATCGGCGCGACCGGCGACAGGAATTCTACTTCACCCACGGGTCCGCGGAGCCCGCGTGGACGCCGCGGCCGGGCAGCGGCGGCCCGGAGACTGCAACGATCCAGGACGTAGACGCCTGCGATGTCCACCCTCCGAACGCTCGGAGGACTGCAGTCCCCACAGTCTCGCGGCCGCCCGGCACAGCCGAGTCCGCCCAGGCCATGCGCGCCCACCAGGAGGCAGAGCAGAATCCGCAGTCGCGCCCCCCGTTCCCGCGTCATCTGCGCGCGGGGGGACAGGTGCTTGCGCCGGTTGCCCGGATCGTCGTAGTCCAGATCTTGCGCCATCTGTGCGGGGAGACCATACCCCGGCGCAGGCGGGATTGCACGCGCCGGGGCCCAGCCTCGCACCGGTCCGAAGAGCCCGTCGCCAACGAACACACCATCTTGCGATCAGCCGAGGCACAAGCCCCCCGCCCGTACGCCCCGCGTCCGACGCCCCAGGAGTCAGCGCACCCCGGAGGGCCAGGCTAGATCACCAGCGCCTTGAGCCTTCGTACCAAGGCCGGCGGAACCCGCTCGGCGAACGTGAGGTCCCTGCCGGGCACGTCGAACCAACTGAACAGCCACTGATCGCCATCGAAGGCGTGCAGGTGGTCGGCCAACTCGGGCAGGGCGTAGCGCTCGAACGCGCCCTGAAGGATGCGGGCCCCTGCGGCGTCGCAGACCACGCCCACGAGCCGGGGGCGTGGCCAGAGGGTTCCCAGACGCACCGCGGGCGGGCCCGTCGCCATCAACCTTGCGGCGCCCTCCAAGGTGCTGGCCAATTCCGTGGGGACCCCGCGTCCCTCCAGCCAGAGCCTCGGTTGCGCCACGTCAGGGTCCGCCGCCAGCGCCCCGACAACCGTTGCGAACAACCCAAGCCTCGTCATGCTTCATCGCCCCGCGCTGGCGCCAGAGCCAACGGGAGATCGCCCCTTTCCCAACCAGGCTTGCGACCTGCCACGCGCGCGGCGCCTGACTGTGTGGCTCGTCACTCCGCCGAACTCCGTCGACGTAGGGGGCCGCGCTGCTCCGCCCTCGGATGACCGAATCCTCGCCGCCATGGATTCGCCAGAGCCTATCCGGTCGTCTTCCCCGGCGCCAGGCCCTACCCGCCGTGAGGGACCCGCCGCACAACTCCGCACGGCGCCCGCCTGGACGACCCGTTTCGCCCGCGACGGCCCAAGTGTCAGCCTCCCCCCCCGAACGGCCGGGCTCCATGGGACGGTCCGACCGGCCATCGGTTCGAAGCGCTCTCGCGCGGCGGGCCCACCTACTCCGCTGCGACCACAAGAATCGATTCTCCCGCCTTGACGTCGACGCGCCTTTGCACCCGAGAGCCCCCTCCCGCTTCAGAGTTCCTCCAGGTGATGTGGAGGTCGTACCGCCCCGCGGACAGCCCTGGGATGAGCGCGATCCCTCCGCAGATCGGCTCCGAATACTCCCAGTCCTCCTGCTCTGACCTCACCAGTACCTCTCCCTGCGCACGCTCGCGCACCTGTTCCCCGACGCGCACCTCGACCCGAATCTCGGCGGCCCGTTCGAGCCGGACCACGAGGCGCACGCCACCCGAAGTCCCCGAAACCGCGTCGAACTCGCGCTCCCCGTCGACGTAGCCTTCCGCGCTGGCGATCACCTTGCCCGGACCCTGCGGCACAAGGCCTACGAAGTCGCCGTCCGCCGACTCCCGCGCCAGCCCCGATGAACTACCGAAGTCCGGGAATTCGAACGATCCGGGGATCCCAAGCCCATGCGCCACCCTGGCTGCGGCGGCGGAAAGGGGCCTGCCCGAGACGCCCTCAAGGACCGCCACACGCAAGGGCACCGGCGGTGGGACCACCAAGTCCAAGGTGGAAGCCCCAGCCCGGACAAGAATGATCCTCTCCCACCCGAAGGTGCCAACTGATACCAGGTAGGTGCCGGGAGCCATCTCCGGCACTCCAAACTGCCAGGTCTGCGGGGCGACGCGGTTCGTCAGTAAAACGCAGTACCAGGCATGCGAACCGAGATGCCTGAGGGTCAAACCTCCCGGTTCGTGGCCCCCCCATTCACTCGGAATCCACACCCGCCCCGAGACTTCCGCCACGGCCTGCGCGGGAGCAGGACTCCCTACGCGCATCGTACAGGTAGCGCGGGCAGTCGCGCCCTCCCCCACGAGGATCCCGCGCACCTCGCACCCTTCCGCGTGGAGATCGTCCACCCCCCGCATCCGTACTCCCCAGAGTCCGGGTAGCAGCCCGGCGAGATGGACAGGCGTCCCGCCATCGGCCTCGAGGGCGTTGATGTCCCAGGCCGGTTCTTCCCCCAGGTACGCCTTGGCCTCCTCTGACCCTGGGCCGATCAGGTGTGCGCTGATCGACCCCCCCGGCGATGCACCCTCCACGCCCACCACGAGGTCCCCGCCGAGGCGCAGGGCTACGGCCTGTGCCTCCGCCGTCGGCCGCACGGCCACGCGTCTCCACGCCCGGCCCGGCCCTCCGATCCACCATGTGGCGCGGGTTGCCGTCCGGGGTAGCCGAATGCGTCCGTCGGCACCCGGTACTTCGATGATCCCATCCTCCAAAGTACCCGTGGGGCGGCTGATGAACGGCGCGGGGCGCGCGGGGTGGATGCACGAGCGCGCGAGGGGGCGCTCGATGGGAGCAGCGGACTCTTCCCCGACCACCTCGAGCGTCGGACACACCGGGAGATGCACGCGCAGGCGGCCCACGCCGGTGGCATCCGGCAGAAGGTCGCCGAAGTCCCACTCATCAGATGGCCAGCCGTCGATCGCAACCGTAGCGACCGAGTAGCGGTTGGCGGCGGGAACACTCACCAGCATGCGCTCCGGCGTGAACGTGACCGGCACCGGCTCCTCGTGCCGGCCGTCTGGCACGAGGGAGACTTCGATGGAAGTGAATTGACCCTGACCGATCAACGTGCAGGCCAAAGCCGTGATGATCCGGCCACTCACGCCCTCTGCCACCGGACCGCCCGGCGCACCCGGCAGGGCCGCCTCGGGTGAAGTCTCAGGACCGGCGAGTCCGACGCCTCGCCGGGTGCCGCGGCGTCGCACGCCCTCGATCGGGGTCACGTGGCGATGCGACTCCGGCGTGGCGCTGGACCCGCGTTGTCCGCGAGGTTCGCGCCACTCGACCACGGCGGCTGCCGAGAGCAGCAGGAGCGCTGCTGCGCCCGCCGCCCAGCGACGGGGGCGCCTCATCGCCGACCCCCCGCGGGCGCCGCGCGGCAAAGCGTCGTTCCGCGCGACCACGACGGCGGGGGACGCCGCACGGTCCCGCGGTGCCCCCCGCCACGACGCGCTGGACCCTTCCTTCGGATTCGCGTTGCCATGGTGGGCCAACAGCCTAACCGACAGCCCGCCGGACCCCCACCCACCCAAGGCCTAGGCCGGCGGCGCGCCGAGACCCGGGCCAGCCACGCCCCCGGACTCTACGACCACCACCTCGGCTCGTCGAGCATGCCGACGACTTCTCCTGTGCCAGGCCCACGCGGGCCCTCCCTGGTTTCTCGCCACCGGCGGGGTGAAACGCGGTCGTCGACCCGTTGCCTTCGCCACCGACCTGGACTGCGCCCCCCCCTCCCCAGGGCCTGGATACGCACGCCGACCGGGGGGCCCACCGCCCTGTATGATGCGTGGTGCAGGGGGCATGGGTCCATGGCCATGACACGCCCGACAGCCAGAAGGTTCGGGACGGCTCCCAGGGCCGCCGCCCGACGCCCGAGCGAAGTGGCGTTCGAGGCTTTGGCAGCGGTGCGCCGGCGCCGGCCATCACGGGCGTTGACGAAAGGAGGCTGACATTGGCACCCGCTTTGCGCCTACGCAACGCCACCCTCCTCCTTCTCCTTCTGGCAGCAATGCTTGGATGGCTCGCCTGGCGATGGATCGATGCGCAGCCCGGTGCCTCGCCGCGGGACCCGCGGCGCTTGGAGGAGGGCGACCGCCCCCACGGAGTGTTCGAGGCCCTGCCGGAACTTGCGCGCCGGGGTGCGCCAGCGACGAGCGACGCGCCAGACCCACCGGGCGATCCATCGATGCTCGTGCTGCACGGACGCGTGCTGTCGGAACATGGCGCACCGCTCGAACGCGCGTTCGTGTACGTGTTGCAGGACTCCTGGCAAGGAGCGTACGCGTTCACCGATGTCCCGTCAACGACCACGGGGTCGGACGGTCGTTTCCGGCTGCAGACGGCCAGGATCTCCGACTTCAGTCTGGGTGCGATCGCCGAGGGATACCTTCCGCAGTTCCTCGGCGCAAACCAAGTCGACTCGGACGGCGCGTTGGTCCTGCGCCTGGCCCGGGGGCCGGTCGTTCGGGTCGAGGTGGATGGCGGCAACGGCGACTCGACGGTCCAAGCCCGCGTCGCCATCTCCGCCGCGCCTCCCCCCGGCGAGCGAACATGGCTCGCGCCTGGACGTGGATCCAACCCCGGATTCACCATCCTTCGAGAGTTGCCCCCATCCGGCCGCGTGGCCGTGCCCGTAGGGACCCGCGGGCCGGTTGAAGTGAGAGCGATGCGCTTCGGGTACTTCTCGCGGCCATCCGTAGTGCAACTCCCCGGGCCGGGGGGGACCGCACGCTTTGAGTTCGTGCCCTCCTGCGGAGTTCGGGTCCGCGTACGGGGTCCGGACGGGCTGCCCCTTGAGGATTGGGTCCGCTTCGATCTGGTCGACGAGAGCACGGGCCGGACGATCAACGGGGCCTACTTTCGAAGTCCGATGGGTGAGTACGATTTGGCCGACAGAATCCCACCCGGCCGTTACGTGGTGCGCGTGTCGGCACGCGGACTGGCAACGAACGAGATCCAAGGAGTGGATCTCCGTGAGCCGGGGCACCGACACGAACTGACCGTCCAGTTGCAGGAAGACCGCGAGCGCGTCCGCGTGAGAGTGGTGTTCCCCCAGCTCTTGCGTGATGCGAGTCTTCGCTCCAGGCTTGCGCAGACAACGGTGGCCGCCTTGCGTCGGGTGGACAACACTCCCCGCTGGGAGTTCGAGACCGACACGACATGGGATCCGGACGCGGCCATGCTGGAACTCTGGCGCGACCCAGGCGACCTTCCAATGACGCTGATCGTGTTTCCCGAGATGGACCGAGTGGGCGTGCTGGAAGCCGGGACTGCGGCCGCAGGTCAGCTGCTGGACGTGACCATGTCCCTTGAGCCAGGGCTCTACTGGGAGACCCCGCCCCCGCGTCCCGGCGAAATTGGGACCCCAGTGCACATCGCCGTCGAGTCTGAAGCGGGGTCGGTTCTCCCGCCTCTCGCCGTGAAGGGCAGCGCCGTGCGCACGTTCTCCGACCCAAGGGACCTGCCGGGGCCTACCGTCCTTGGGCCGTTCCCAGGCGCCCGGATCCGCACCCGGGTCGTGTTCGACACGGGGGCGGTCCACGAGGCGGTCGTGATCCGCCAGGCGGTCGAGGGTCGCTGACGGGAGCCCGGGCGAAGGCCCGGGCAGCCGCAATAGACGCACGCGAGTTGATGCGCGCCCTGGCACCGGGTCGCGCCCGAGCACCGCCGGCCCGCACCTGCCCCGACCGCGTCCCCCAATCCGCGGCCCAGGTCCCCCCGGGGGCGGAGCCCGCCCATGGTGTGCGAGTCCGACCCACTCCCCGCACCGGCCCGCCCCCCGCCCGGCCACCGCCGGCCGCATGCCTCGACGCCGCGGCTGTCGAAGGCCCGGTCGAACTGGGCCATGCCGCTCCGCAGGCTGCGCTGCAGGACGCGAACTTCATGGCCACCCCCCGCCAGCGGGCGAAGGCCCCGGCCGCGTTACTGGCCGACCGCGGGCTTGGCACGCTTGCCGGAGGCGCTGGGGTCTGCTTCCGAACTCGCACAATGCCTGCCGTTCGGCCCTATGCGCACCACGCCCAGCACGTGTTGGCACTGACCGTCAAGGGGTCTTTGACAGTCTCAACTGACCGATGCCCAGCTCGGCATGTCCCGCCCGGAGCAGGTAGTACGCTACCTGGATGACGAACGCGACTGGGACCCCCACCTCCGCGTCGATCCGCACGTGCTCGTCCACCCTTGCCGGCAACCCCCTCAACTGCCGTGCGACGCGCAACCAAGCCTTGTTCAGTCTCAGCATCTCTCTCGCACCGACTACCGGCTGGCGGAGTACGGGGACCAGGATCGCCTCCCCGCCTTCCCCCGCCGTGATGTGAACGCCCGCCTCCACCACGGCAAGATGCACGCGCGCCCCCTCCACTCGCTCGCCGCTTGAGGCTGTGCGAGCCCGGAGCCCTCCAGCAAGTGACCGCCACTCGTTCTCCGCCTTGAGTCCGGTGACCAAGTGGCACACAAGGCCGTCGGGCCGGTCCCGCGAAACCTCGCACACGAGTTGGCTTACCACATCCTGTACAATGCGCCATGAGACACCCGCCTCGGCTGACGCAACCAGCCCCCCCGCCAAGGCGGCGCCCAGGTCCACCCCCCTGCTCTCCCACAGCGCTTCTCGGAGCACCGCCACTGCGTGCCCAGGCTCAAACACCCAGTTCTTCCAATAGACTAGCCCATCGGGGGGGAAATGGACCGTGATCAGTGGCGTTGGCTGGGCGAAGGTCTGTCCAGGCGCTTCGGGGAACTGCCGATGGAAAACCGGTAGCCCACGCGCGTCCTTCCCGAGGTCGTACGCACCAAAGCCGACGGGCATCTTCCACGGATGGCGCTCGAAGGCGCCCACTCCAGAGTTCTGCGCCTCTGAAACCACTCCCGGATTCTGCGTCTCCGAAGGCACCCCGCAGGCCACCGGTAGGGCGGCTAGGGCGAGCAGGCACGCCGAGCGTTGCCAGCGGCACAAGTCCGCGGGAACCCTGCGATGCTCCGTGCCTTGACGTTCTGCACATTTCATTCGAGTCTCGTCGCCATGCTTGGCCCAGAGCCTAACCGCCGGCACGCCGGCGCGCCACTCCCTCACGTCCGGCGGGGCTCTCCCGGGGGCGACGCCCCGCCGCCCCATTAGGCCCGCCCCGGGCCGGGCCCGGCGCCGCAACGGCTGCCGAGCACTCGTCCAAGCGGTACCGTTCGGCCTTGCAGGCAGCCCCGTTGCGCGCGGCAGATGCCGCCGTGACGAGCGGACAACGAGGCGGACTACGAAGGCGGGGGGCGGTCGGCAAGCCAATCGGAGAACGCAGCTTCGTCCATCTCCTGCACCTCAACGTCGAGGGGGACCGGCACCGCCGGATTGACGTTGCGGACGGAACCCGCCCACCACTCCTTGCCCCACCAGAAGGCCACACGCACTCGACACAGGCCGGGCGGAATGCCGCGAATCATGAACTCCCCCGCCGGCCCCAAGGTCCCCGGCGCCGCAAACGCCTCGGTATCCGCCCACGCCCAGACCAACCTGGCCTCCGGCGGAAAACCCCGCGCACGCCCGCGGATCGTAAGCGAGGCAATCAGCGGTACCGTCACTCTGACGTCAGTCGGCGAGATGCCGGTGGCGTAGGCGATCCGTCCGTCGGGAAGCGGCCCCCCATATACGGCAACGGGCAAGCGCGGATCGACCTCCTCGAAGGTCGCGGTGTCCCCGAGAATCCATGCCGAGGTCCCCCTAGAAGTGGAGCCATTGGTGACGCGCACGGCCCCCGCCTCGAAGTGGGGCCAGCCCTCCACTCTCACGCGCAGCCTCGGCCCCCGCGGCACCGTGAGCACGATGGCCTCGGAGGCCGGGCCCGGCTCCACCGTGAGCTCTGAAGCGGCCAGGTCCGCGACCCCCGAGGGCCGCAAGCCCGCGCGCAGCTGAATCGCACCGCGGTCCAGCGTCCAAACCGAGAAGTGCCCGTCCGGTCGCACGTGTTCCGCCATCCACCGGTCCGTAACGGCTCCCGTGGCCCGCCAATAGAGCACCGCCTTGGGTGCTGGTGTTCCGTCCGAGTAACGAATGGTCCCGCGCACGCGCGGCTGACGGAGCATGACGAAGTCGAGCGGACTCGTCGGCGCGCTCGTGCGGATCGCCGACGCGTCCCATCCTTCCTTGCGCGGCTGCACCTCGACCCGGCCCGGCGGGACTCGTGAGACTTCGAACCGTCCTTCCGCATCGGAGACCGCGAACGAGCCCTCCACGGCGGATTGCTCAATTCCGCCGTCGGTGAACAGCGACCGTACACCCACGCGGGTGGCGGGCAAGGGCCGCCCGTGCTCGTCGCGCACGGTTCCCGATAGCGTGACGCCCTCGGGCATCACGACCTCGAGGACTCCGCCGCGTGCGCCGAGCGGGCCGACGACGATCGGGGCCCAGGGGAGGCGCCTGTTGTCCTCCCCGCGTGGGTGACTGATCGAGATCCACTGGATGCCAGGATCGGCGGGGAGTTCCACCCTTCCATTCACGAGACTTGGAACGAGGGACGTTCCGCCCTGACTATCGCAGAGTGCGGCGGCGACGGGGGCTCCATCTGCTCCCCGGACGATTAGCGTGAGTCGCCTGCGCGTGGGCTCGGCGGGCAGGCGTACCGTAGCATCGGCGCGCCCCGCCGCGACGATCTCCTCGCTCACCCACACGCCGTCCCCCTCGTGGCGTACCGCGCGCAGTGTCACCCACCCCGGGCAAAGACCCGGGATCTCGAATCTACCCAGGGGATCGGTGACGACCTCGTGCGTGCCTTCGACCCAGCCCCACTGCCCCGGCTGTGACCCGCGAACGAGCACGCCGTGTACCGGGGCTCCATCGGCCGACCGCACCGTCCCGGCCACGACCTCGCCGCGCGCGAGCGCGACCTCGACCCGTGGCCTGTCGCCAACGGGGGCGGGAATCGTCCGCCGCGCCATCATGAACCCCGGCGCTCGGACGTGGACGTATACCGCCGGGCCTGCGATGCGCGCGAAGGATGCCAACCCATCGGCATCGGTCTGGGCCTGCGCCAGCGGAAGCAGGTGGCCGTTGCGATGTGCTCCCCCTCCAGAAGGTACCAGCCCGAGTGCCCAGACATCCACCCAGGCGTGCGCGACTCCGTGATCCGGGCGCCCCTCCTCCACCACCCGAACGTGCAGGAGCCGCGGCCCGTCCTCCGGGGCGGGCTCGCATCGACGCAGGTCGCCGACCAGCACGCATGCGAGCAGCGAGATGCCAACGAGCGGGACGCGGACGGCGACCAGCGACCTCCACGAGTTCGCCCAGATGACGCTCCCTCGCATCCGGGCTCCCTGCGGCGCCGGCACCCTGGTCGCGGGGCGTTCCCCAGTCTGTCCGTGGGGGCCATTCATGATCAGCCTCCTTGCGCAGCCGTACTCCATGCCACGCCGTCCTGGACCCTTCGCCCGAGTTGTCGCCGCCATAGTTGGCCAAGAGTCTATCGAACGGCCGCCCGGGCGGCCACCCCCCTACCACCGGCCAACATCACCCCGGGGCGACGCCCTGCCCGGTGCGCTCGGATCCGAGCGTCGCCGCCCCCCGGGACCTTCCGGCGCGCCTGGACCGTCGCCGGCCACGTCCCCCGCGCCGCCTCGGCGATCGAGAACTCGTCCGGGACGTGCCATTTGGTCGGACACAACGCACGGCCGTTCGTCACCTCACTGGGTCATGCTACCTGAACGGAAAGAGGGACCGAGCGAGACTCTCGAATCCCCGCCGGCCCTCCTGCTTGTCCCAGATGGCTCGCTGCGCAGGTGACAGCATCTGGCGGAACCGGAGTACGCCCCGCGCCAGGATCTCGGACTCCCAGTCACCGTAGGTGTATGCTTGGCCCGGCACCACCCTGCGTGAGTACTCTAGGTACCTACGCGCTCTGTGTCGATACGCTTGCCACATGTCCTCATCCGCCAGATCAATCGGTTCGAAGACCACGTCTCTCCAGGTGTGACCATCCCCATCCGGCGTAGTTCGCAGTTGGTCCAGTTCTCTCGCTGTCTGCTCGTACACCTCACGCAATTCTCCTTGGACTTCATCGTCGATATTCAACGCCGCTGCCAGATCCGCCCATCCCCGGAAGCTTGTCCTTGGCACGGTCCGCTGTTCTCGTGCCTGCGCAGCGTAGTCGGTCCCATGTTCGGTAGGTGGCGCGGCAAGCGCCATCGAAGCCGAGAGGAGGTCGACTGCAGACGCCATCAAGCGTCGGACATCCTCGATGGCTGTCGAGCGTTCCTCCAAGACCGCGACTCTGGCTTCCAGCTCCGCTTGTCGCACGAGCATCTCTTCAATCTTGGCCGATGCCTCTTCGAGTGCCAGCGCGTCGCCTGCCCGCCCGGAGGTTCCTGCGAGCGTCGGAGCCGCGGCAGGCCGCGGCGCCGCCGAGTGAGGGTGTCCCCCCTGCAACGGATCACCGTCGGACCTCGTTACAACCCATGCGGTAAGAACGCAGACGCCAGCAGCCAGGGCGATCACGTACCCCCGAGTAGGATGCATCACGACCCTCCTCACTCTCTTTCCAATGACCACGAGCCGTGCTGCGCGTCAGGACCCTCTGGACGGCTCGTTCGAGTTCTCGTTGCCATGGTGGGCCAACAGCCTAGCCGACCACCCGCCGCAGAGCCACCCCCTTCCGCGGGCGCGGGCACTCCGTTACAGCCCCGCCCGCCATTCCCCCCGGGGCGACGGCCGGCCGGGGGCGCTTCAACCGGTGGGACGCCCCCGGGACGTGCCTGCCCCCCCACCCACCGAAAGCCGCGCCCCGCGCCACCAGGGCGGTCCAGAACACCAACAAGTCGTGCCCGTCGCTCCGACATGGGCACTGCTACCGGCGTGGGGCGGCGCCGTTCGGGTCCAGGCGCCTACTGAAGCTGTCAGCGATTGTATCGAGAATACTCCGATTCCAGGGGTTGCTCTCCTGTTCAGCGCGAAGCTTCACGCGGCGCAGTGCCTCCCGCGTGACCCAGTCGAGCTTCCCGAGGCCCCTGGCTGCCTCCCTGACGACCATGAGATCCGGGTCGCCCAGCATGTCGGTGAGTGCAGGGCCGGCGGACGACGCCGAGTGTTTCATGGCCTCCTCAGCAGAATCTGTGGGTGAACTCGGGCTCAGGAAGCTCGCCGAGCGTGTGATATAGGGCGACGGAGGCCG
>JAPKHB010000100.1 GCA_026647295.1 Planctomycetota bacterium
GCTCAGGAGGGATTGCACGATTACATCGGCGCGATCACCTCGGCACAGGAAGAAGAACGTGCCAGACTGGCGCGGGAACTGCATGACACGCCACGCTGGCGCGCGCATTCGACCGAGGCGTCGCTGGAACCGGAGTCGACCACGATGACCTCGAACGGCCAGGGCGTACGCTGCGCCAGCACGGCGTCGAGGTCCGCGGCATCGACTTCGACACCATGATCGCGTCGTTCTGCGTGGACCCGGGGAGCCGCATCCACAACCTGGACGGGCTCGCGCTGCGGCGCCTGGGCATCAAGAAGATCCCCACCAGCGACCTGATCGGCAGCGGCCGTTCGCAGATCTCCATGCGGGACGTCCCCGTCGAGAAGGTCTGCGCCTACGCCTGCGAGGACGCCGACGTGACCTGGCGCCTGCGCGAGGACCTCGAGCCGGAACTCGAGGCCAAGGGCGTGCTGCGGGTCTTCCGCGAGGCCGAGATGCCCCTGCTCCCGGTGCTCTTGCGCATGGAGGCGCGCGGCATCCGGCTCGACCTGGACCGCGTGGCCGCGCTCCGCGCGCAGCTCGAGGTGCGCATGCAGGAGGCCGAGCGCCGGGTCTACGAACTCGCGGGCGAGGAGTTCAACGTCCGCTCGACGGCCGCGCTCGGGCGCATCCTCTTCGAGGACCTCAAACTGCACCAGGCGGCCGGCCGCAAGCAGCCGCGCCGCACGGCGAAGGGCACCGGACACGCGACGGACGAGGCGACGCTCGAGGAACTGGCGCCCCACCACGAACTGCCCCGGCGCGTGCTCGAGTACCGCTCGCTCGCCAAGTTGATCAGCACCTACCTCGACGCCCTGCCCCGCTACGTGAACCCCGCCTCCGGGCGCGTCCACACCAGCTTCCACCAGACGGGGGCCGCGACCGGACGCCTGTCCAGCAGCGACCCCAACCTCCAGAACATCCCCATCCGCTCGGAGGAGGGGCGGGCCATCCGCGCCGCCTTCGTGCCCGCGGAGGGCTGGCGGTTCCTGAGCGCCGACTACAGCCAGATCGAGTTGCGCCTGCTGGCCCACCTGTCGGGCGACGCGGGCCTGCAGGAGGACTTCCGGGCGGGGCGGGACGTCCACACGGCGACCGCCGCGAGGATCTTCGGCGTCGAGCCCGCCGCCGTCACCCCGGCGCTGCGCAGCCGGGCCAAGGCCGTGAACTTCGGCGTGATCTACGGGATGGGTCCGCAGCGCCTGGCGCGCGAGACGCAGGTGTCGCTGGAGGAGGCCCGCCGCTTCATCGACGACTACTTCGCCACCTACCCCGGCGTGAAGGACTACCTGGACCGCACCGTGGCGGAGGGCAAGGAGCGGGGCTACGTCCAGACCCTCCTCGGCCGGCGGCGGTACCTGCCCGACCTGGCCAGCACCGATCCCCAGCGGGAGGCCCAGGCCCGCAACGTGGCCGTGAACACGCCCGTCCAGGGGACGGCGGCGGACCTGATCAAGCTCGCCATGATCCGGGTCGACGCCCGGCTGGCCCGCGAGGGGTTCGAGGCCGCCATGCTGCTGCAGATCCACGACGAACTGCTCTTCGAGGCCCCGCCGGGCGAACTGAAGCGCCTGGAGGCGCTGGCGCGCGAGGAGATGGCCGCGGCCCTACCGCTCGACGTCCCCATCGTCGTGGACGTGGGTACGGGGGCCAACTGGTCCGAGGCGCACTGACCGCCGCGCCGGGTCGTCTCCGGGTCGGCTAGAGCGCGTCGCGGGCGAGTTCCTCGAACTCGGGCGGCGTCAGGTCGGCCAGGCGCTTGCCCCGCCCCTTGAGCCGCTCCTTCATGCGCACGACGAGATCCTGCATCCGTTCGTGCGTCTCGGCCGAGCCGCCCACCAGGAAGAAGTCGCTGCCGCGGGTGACGCGCCGGTTTCCGTCGTCGCCGTCCAGTCCGACGCCGAGCAGGCCGCACGCCTCGCGCCGCGGCGCCCGGGAGGGGGGGTCGGGGGGGCGGGCGGCCATGCGCGCAGGATAGCCCAGCGGCGCCCCGGCGCCACGGCCCGGATCCCGCCACGGGGCGACGGCCCGGCCGCGGCGCGTTCCGTCGCCGGCTTGGGGAAGGGAGAACATCGGCCTACCATGCCGGCCCCCGGCGCGCGGCGGCCGGTCGGGTGGGGGCCCTGGGGGCCCCGCCGCCGCGCGCGGCGCCCCGATCCGGGCGCCGGATCCGGCGCGGACCCAGGAGGAGGATTCTCACGCATGCAGATCCAGACGGTGGGAGTGGTCGGCTGCGGCCTGATGGGCAGCGGCATCGCGCAGATCTCGGCCCAGGCGGGGCTGGCGGTCGTCGTCCGCGAGGTGGACGAGGCCCAGTGCCAGAAGGGGCAGGGGCGCATCGCCGGCTTCCTCCAGAAGGCCGTCGAGAAGCAGAAGCTCGCCGCCGAGGAGAAGGACCGGATCCTCGGGCGCATCCGCTTCACCACCGCGCTGGCGGACCTGGCGTCCGCCGACCTGGTCGTGGAGGCGATCGTCGAGAACCTGGACGCCAAGCGCGAGCTCTTCGCGGCCCTGGACGGACTCTGCGCGCCCGCCACGATCTTCGCCTCCAACACGTCCTCCCTCGCGATCGGCGACATGGCCGCGGCCACCCGCCGGCCCGAGCGCTTCGTGGGGCTGCACTTCTTCAACCCCGTCCCGCTCATGCGCCTGGTCGAGGTCGTGCGCACGCTCGACACCGCCCCCGACGTCTTCGACGCCGCCTGCGCCTTCGGCGCGGCCGTGGGCAAGACCGTCGTGCGGGCGAAGGACAGCCCGGGTTTCGTGGTCAACCTGCTCCTCGTCCCCTACCTGCTCGACGCGATCCGCGCCCTCGAGGCTGGCGTGGCCTCCAAGGAGGACATCGACGCGGGCATGAAGCTGGGGTGCGGCTACCCCATGGGCCCCTTCGAACTCCTCGACTTCGTGGGCCTGGACACCACGCTGTACATCGCCGACATCATGTTCCACGAGTTCAAGGAGTACCGCTACTCGGCACCCCCGATGCTGCGCCGGCTGGTCGCCGCCGGCCGCCACGGGCGCAAGTCCGGGCGCGGCTTCTACGACTACGCCCGCTAGGCGGGCCGCACGGAGGGAGGCCCGCGTGGGCTGGACGCATGTGCGCTACGAGACGGCCGAACGGATCGCCACCGTCACCATCGACCGGCCCGAGAAGCTCAACGCGCTCAACGACGAGGTGATGGCGGAGATCGACGCCGCCTTCGCCCGGGCGAAGGCCGACCCACAGTGCGGCCTGGTCGTGCTGACCGGCGCCGGCGAGAAGGCCTTCGTGGCCGGCGCCGACATCGCCGAGCTGGCCACCCAGACCGTGCGCGGCGGCAAGGAGAAGTCGCTGCGCGGGCAGGCGGTGCTCGGGCGGATCGAGAACCTGGGCAAGCCGGTGATCGCCATGCTCAACGGCTACGCCTTCGGGGGCGGCCTGGAGCTGGCGCTCGCCTGCCACCTGCGCACCATGGCCGCCGAGACGCGCATCGGGCTGCCGGAGGTGGGGCTCTCGATCATCCCGGGCTACGGGGGCACCCAGCGCCTGCCGCGCATCGTGGGGCGCGGCCGCGCGCTCGAGATGATCCTGACCGCCCGGCCCATCGACGCGCCCACGGCGCTCGCCTTCGGGCTGGTGAACCGGGTCGCCCCGCGGGCCGAGCTGGCCGCACAGACCCGGGAACTTGCGCTCACGATCCTGGGCAACGGCCCCCTGGCCCTGGCCCTGGCGACCGAGGCGGTGCTGCGGGGAGGGGAGACCGCGCTGGAGGAGGGGCTGCGCATCGAGTGCGACCTCTTCGGGATCATCTCCTCCACAGCGGACATGCGGGAGGGGCTCACGGCCTTCCTCCAGAAGCGCAAGCCGGACTACAAGGGGCTGTAGCGGCCGCGCGCCCCGCCGGTCAGAATGCGGGAACGGTATCGACGGCTCGTGGTCCGGGGTTGCCCGGCCCCCTGGCCGGGGCCACCCTGGTCGGACCGCCCCCTCCCGGGCCTCGGCGCGGTCGACCGCGCGGCGCCCGGGCCGGGACTCGGCGCCCGGCGGGCGGCTCCGCCGGCCGCCGCCGGCCGCGCGCGGCTTTGCCCGCGCCGCGTTCATAGGCCGAACCGGCGGCGGAGCTCCACCATGCGCAGCGCCGCCCGCGCCGCGCCGCCGCCCTCATGCTCCTGCTCGCCGCGGGGGCGGCGACGGTCGGGGCGGCGGAACCGGGATCGCCCGTCACGATCGAAGGGGACGTGACGATCGAAGGCGTCGAGGCGTTGGGCGAACAGGACCTGCGCCTTGAGTTGCGCGCCACCAACCGGGGCGCGGAGCCGATCGACGTCGTCGTGGCCGAGGTGCTCCTGCGCTACGCGGGCGGGTGGCTCGAGCCGGCGCCCGGCGCGGGCGCGGGGCCCCTGGCCGGGCCGCTGCCCCTGGCGGCCGGCGGCGCGGCGCCGCTCGGCCTCGGGCGGCTACGCACGCCCGGCCCGGCCACGCACCTGCTCCTTCGGGTGCGGGCGGCGGGCGCCGAGGCCTGGAACCCGCTCCCGCTCGAGGGCACCGTCGGCGAGGCGGCCGGGCCTGCGGCGCTCGACCTCGGACTGGTCGCGCCGCTCGAGGCGGTGCGCCTGGCCGACGGCCGTCACGTCGTCCTGCTCACCGGGCAGCACGTGCTGGGCGCCGGCGCGGCGCCCGAGGGTCCGGTGCGCACGCAGGTCCGCCTGGTCGGAGACGCGGGCGCCTCGCTCCCGCTGGCCTTTGGCGGCCTGGGGCGGCCCGGACCGTTGCCCTACGCCTACACCTTCGTGCGGAGCCTGGAGGTGCACGAGGGCTTCGGCCGGGGCGTCCTGACGATCGAGGCGCGCGTGGGCGAGGCGGTTGCCGTCGCGCAGAGCCACCCGGTGGCGCGCGTCGAGCCCGTGCGCCTGGCCGGGCCGGTGCTCGGGGCGTGGCAACTCGCCAACGGCCCGGCCCAGCCCGGCGCGGCGCCCCACGCCGTGACGCCCGCCCGGCGCTACGGCTACGACCTGGTGATCATGGACAAGGGCCGCACGTTCCGGGGCGACCCCTTCGACAACCGTTCCTACTTCGCCTGGAACCGCTCGGTGCTGGCCGCGGCCGACGGCGAGGTGGTCTACGTGTGCGACCACGAGCCCGACGGGCCCGGCTACCGCGCGCTGACCGGCGCCTGCTTCGACAACCGCGTGGTGCTCCGCCACGCCGGCGGCGTGTACACCGCCTACCGCCACCTGCGCCAGGGGAGCGTGTCGGAGCGCTGGAAGCGCGGCGACCGCGTCCGCGCCGGCCAGGTCCTCGGGCGCGTGGGCAACAGCGGCGACAGCCGCGAGCCGCACCTGGCGTTCCTCGCCTTCACGCTGGAGGAGGGGCGCCTTCGGGCCCTGCCCGTCGCCTTCACCAACGCCTACGAGGACGCGCGGGCGGCGGCGCCGCTGGACGGCGTCGCCCCGGGCGGGTGGCTCGTCACCTTCCGCTGACCCGCGCGCCTCTCTCCACCAACCTTCCACCGGGGCCGCACGCGCGACGGCGCGCGCGCCCCGCGGTCCGTCCGCGCGGGCTGCTATCTTCCGGCGCCCGCGGCCCGGGCCGGGCGCCGCCCGGGACGCCGCCCCTGGGAGAGCCCCGATGGTGCGCGAGACCCCCGCCATGGCCCAATACGCCGAGGCCAAGCGCCGGTACCCCGACGCCCTGCTCTTCTTCCGCATGGGCGACTTCTACGAGATGTTCCACGAAGACGCCCGCGTGGCGTCCGAGGCGCTGGGCCTCACGCTCACCGCGCGCGACCGGGAGCGCAAGGTGCCGATGGCGGGCGTGCCGGTCAAGGCCGCCGACGGCTACGTCCAGCGCCTGCTGGCCAAGGGCCACAAGGTCGCCATCTGCGAGCAACTGGGCGACCCCGCCGCGGCCAAGGGCGTGCTGGACCGCGAGGTGGTGCGCGTGCTCACGCCCGGCACGCTGACGGAGGAGGAGGCCCTCGACCCGCGCCGGAGCAACTACCTGCTCGCGCTCGCGCCCCCCAAGGGCCGCGGCCGGGCGGGGCTCGCCTGGGTGGACCTGTCCACCGGGCGCTTCCTGGTGGCGGAGGTGGCGCCGGAGGACGTGCCCGACGAGGTCGCCCGGATCCAGCCCGCCGAGGTCCTGGTGCCGGAGGGCGCGGCCGCGGCGGCGCGGGCGCTGCTCGGGGGGGCGGCCGCGGCGGTCACTCCGGTGCCCGACTGGGGCTTCGAGCCCGAGGGCGCCGGGCGCGCGCTCAAGGAGCACTTCGGCCTGGCGAGCCTCAAGGCCTTCGGCCTGGATCGTCTCGCCCAGGCGCGCGGGGCCGCCGGCGCGGCGCTGGAGTACCTGCGCGAAACGCAGCGCACCTCGCTCGGCCACGTGACGCGCGTGGAGTGCGCCGACCCGGCGGGCACGCTGTGCGTGGACCGCACGACCCGCCGGCGGCTCGACCTGGTCCAGCGCGCCGACGGGTCGGTGGAAGGCACGCTGGTCGGGGTGCTCGACCGAACGCGCACGGCCATGGGCGGCCGGCTGCTGCGCGAGTGGATCCTCTCGCCCCTGGCCGACCGGGCCGCCATCGAGGCGCGCCTGGACGGCGTGGAGGAGTTCGTCAAGGACGCGTTCCTCCGGCGCGACCTGCGCGAGGCCCTGCGCGTCGTGAAGGACGTCGAGCGCATCGTGGGCAAGGTCGCCACGCAGCGCGCCAACGCCCGCGACGTGCAGGCGCTCGGGCGCAGCCTGGAGGCGCTGCCGGCGCTGCGCGACCTCCTGACCTCCACCTACAGCCGCGCCCTGGGGGGGTTGCGCGCGCGCCTGGACGAGCCGCTCGCCGCGCAGGAGGCGCTGGCCGCGCGCCTGGCGCGCGCGATCGCCGACGACCCTCCGCTCGCCACCACCGAGGGGGGGATGATCCGCGCCGGCTTCGACACCGAGCTCGACGAGCTTCGGTCGATGAGCAAGGACGCCAAGGCGTGGATCGCGCGCTACCAGGCCGCGGAGATCGACCGCACCGGCATCGCGAGCCTCAAGGTCGGCTACAACCGCGTGTTCGGCTACTACATCGAGGTCACGCACGCGCACAGGGACAAGATCCCGCCCGACTACCAGCGCAAGCAGACGCTGACGACCGCCGAGCGCTACGTCACGCCGCCGCTCGAGGAGTACGAGAAGAAGGTCCTGCGCGCCGACGAGTTGGCGCGGGAGCGCGAGCGCCGCCTCTTCCAGGGGCTGCGCGAGGAGGTGGCCGCCCAGACCCGCGGCCTGCAGGCCTCGGCCGCGGCGCTCGCCGAGCTCGACGTGTTCGCCGCGCTGGCCGAGGTGGCGGCCGCGCGCGGCTACGTGCGGCCGGAGATCCTGGACGACCGCACGCTGGAGCTGCGCGACGGGCGCCACCCCGTGGTGGAGGCTGCGCTGGCGGGCCCGGAGCGCTTCGTGCCCAACGACACGGACCTGGACGCCGAGCGCCGGGTGGCGCTGATCACCGGGCCCAACATGGCGGGCAAGAGCACCTACATCCGCCAGACGGCGCTGCTCGTGCTGATGGCCCAGATGGGCTCGTTCGTGCCGGCGTCCAAGGCGCGGGTCGGGCTGTGCGACCGGATCTTCGCGCGGGTCGGCGCCGAGGACGACATCGCACGCGGCCAGTCCACCTTCATGGTGGAGATGAGCGAGGCCGCCTACATCCTCAACCACGCCACCGAACGCAGCCTGGTGATCCTGGACGAGGTCGGACGCGGCACGAGCACGTTCGACGGCATCGCCATCGCCTGGGCGCTGACCGAGTACCTCTCCGAGGTCGTGGGCGCGCGCACGCTCTTTGCCACCCACTACGCCGAGCTCACGGCGCTGGGCGCCGAATTGCCGGCGGTTCACAACCTCAACGTCGCGGTGCGCGAGTGGGGCGACGAGATCGTCTTCCTTCGGCGCATCCAGCCGGGCGCGAGCGACCGTTCCTACGGCATCCACGTGGCCCAGCTCGCCGGCGTGCCGGCCGCCGTGGTGGAACGCGCGCGCGCGGTGTTGGCCGGCCTGGAGGGGGAGCGGGCCCAGAGCGCCGAGCGCCTGTCCTTCGGCCGCGCCCCGGCGCCGGCGCCGCGGGACACGCAACTGGGCCTCTTCGAGCCCGCCGGCCCCGACCCCCTGCGCGCGGAGCTCGAGGCCGTCCAGGTGGAGCGCCTCACGCCGCTCGAGGCGCTCAACAAGTTGGCGGAACTGGTCCTCCGGGCCCGCGGCGCGTCGTAGCCCCGGCGGGTGGCCCGCGGGCGGGTGGGCTATCGGGCGGGCCCGCCGGCGGGCGGTTCGGAAGGCGGTTCGGCGGGCTTCCCGTCCGGCGCCGCACCAGGCTTCTCGCCCGGCTTCTCGGCGGGTTTCCCGGCGGGCTTCCCGGCGGGACCTCCCGCCCCGGGGGTTTCCCCGGGCTTTGGACCCGGCGCCCCGGGCTCGCCCTCGGCCGGCTCGGCCTCCTCGGGCTTGGCCTCGGTGCCGGGCGGCGGGCGGGTGACGCGCTGCCACAGGTCCTGGCGGCGGGGCGCGTGGCGGAAGGGCTCGAGCGTGAGGCCCTCGGCGGCTTCGAACTCCACCTCCATCGCCAGGGGTTCAGTGCCCACCAGGCGGTCGAAGTCGACGCGCCAGCGCACGCTGCGACCGTCCGCGCCGCGTTCGCCGTTGGTCTTGAGGATGGGCGTGGGCAGCGTGAGGGAGCGCTCGACGACGAAGCCCCCGAGCTGCGGCTGCAACATCCCGAGCATCTGCCGGAGGTCCGCCTGGGTGAGGTCCGGGGGGAGCATGCCGGTGAGCGGGGCCAGGTCGTCGAAGACGAGCCGCCAACCGCCCTTGGGGCACTCGTCGCTCTTCTCGATGCGCTCCAGGGTGACCGAGGCGGCGTAGAAGGCCTGGCCCCGCGCGGCCGCCGCCAGGGTGGTGAAGCGGGCTTCGACGGTGGTCGTGCGCCGCCCCTCGGCCTCGGACTGTTCGGCGCTCGTGACCTCGTAGCCCTCGGTGGCCGCGGCGGCGGCGCGGAACCAGGCCGGGTGCAGGGGGTCGCCCGTGACCTCGGGCCTGGGCTGCGAGGCCAGGCTGGGGTCGCTCATCTGCGCGAAGGCAAAGGCCTGCTCGACCAGTTCGTCGGTGCGGGCGCGGTCCACCACGAAGCGGGAGGTGAGGGTCCCGCTGCCGTCGGCGCGCAGCGCGATGCGGTCCTGGCTCTCCAGGCAGCCGCAGAGCAGGAGACCGGGAAGCAGGGCCAGGAGCCGGCGGGCGGGACGCATGAGGGACCTCCGCGAGGGGGAACGCGACAGCATACCCGCACCGCTGCCTTGGAAGCCGTGCGCGGGGTCCGTGGGCGTCGAATGATGCACCGGAGCCTGGCTCCGTACGGTCATTCGAGCGGGCGGCGGAACTCGAGGCGCAGGATGCGCCGGCCCATCTCGCGCCAGCGCTGCTCGAAGACGGTGAGGTGCGCCCCCGGGGTTCGCTCCGCGTAGCCCGGCGGGGGGATGCGCGACACCAGGCCCGCCCCGGCCAGGGCCTCGGCCATCTCGAGCGCGTAGGGCTCGGAGTCCGTGACCAGGTGCGCGGCGCCGCCGGGGACGAGGCTCTCCGCCAGGGTGCGCGCGAACTCCGGCGTGACGAGGCGGTAGCGGGCGTGGTGCGCCTTGGGCCAGGGGTCGGGAAAGTAGATGTGGTAGGCCTCCACCCGCGCCGGCGAGAGGAACGGCCCGATCAGGTCGGCCGCCGGCCGCCAGATCAGGCGCAGGTTGCCCGGCTCCCCGTACATGCGCCGCACCCGGCGCACCAGCCGCTGCACGCGCTTGTGGCTGTACTCGATGCCCAGCCAGTTTCGCTCGGGGTGGGCCAGCGCCTGCTGCACGAGCAGGTCGTCGTCCCCCGGGCCGATCTCCACCTCGAGCGGCAGGCCGGGGTCGGCGAAGAGGGCCTCGACGCCGCCGCCCAGGACGAGCGACTCCCAGGTGACCTCGAGCGGCGCGAGCGGGGCGGGGGAAACCACGCGGCCTGTCTACCATGACCGTACGGAGCCAGGCACCGGTGCATCATTCGAGCGATCCGAGAGGGGGGCGCGTCCCCGAGGCTTGACCGTACGGAAGGTATAGGGGGAGGTAGCCCCGATCCTGGTGGTTGTCAAAACCCAAGGATCCCGGCGGAAGCCGGAGAAGGAGCTACCCCCTATGGTCAAGTATCACGGCGGCATCGACCTGCACAAGACCGTGGCCCAGGTGTGCATCCTGGACGCGCGGGGCGAGACGCTCCAGGAGCGCCGCTTCCCGCTGCCCGACCGGGAGGCGGGAGCGGCCCTGGTGCGGTACCTGAACGAGTTCGCCCCGGAGGGCCGGTTCGCGGTGGAAGCCCTGGGCTGCAACCGGTGGCTGGTCAACGCCTGCCGGGCGCAGGGCCACGCCATCGTGGTGGTGCACGCGGCGGCCTTGGGCCTGAAGGCCATGATGCGCAAGACCGACCGGCGCGACGCCCACGAGATCGCCCGGCGCCTGTACCTGGGGGATCTGGACCGCCACGCGCGCAGCTACTACCCCCCGGACACGGAGTTCGGGTGGCGCAAGCTCCTGCGCGTCCGGCAACGCCAG
>JAPKHB010000101.1 GCA_026647295.1 Planctomycetota bacterium
AGTCACGGCCGGCGCTACGAGCGCCTCGGGGTCGCTCGACGCCGTGACCTGGGCGTTCGGCCCGCGCTGCGCGACGAGCCGCTCTACCACGGCCTGCGCCGGCCGCGGCCCAGGGGCGCGGCCTACGACCGCCTGGTGGGCGAGTTCCTCGACGCGGTGGCGCGGCGCTTCCCGCGCGCGGTGGTCCAGTTCGAGGACTTCGCGTCGGTGAACGCCCTGCGCCTGCTCGCGGCGAACCGGGACCGGGTGTGCTGCTTCAACGACGACATCCAGGGCACCGGCGCCGTGGCGCGCGCCGCCCTGCTGGCCGGTCTGCGCGGGACGGGGCGCCCGCTGGAGGGCCTGCGCGTGGTGATCGCGGGGGCGGGCAGCGCCGGGGTGGGCATCGCCGAGGCGATCCCCGAGGCCGACGTGCGCGTCGTCGACGACCAGGGCCTGCTCACCGAGGGGCGCTCGGACCTCACGCCCGTCCAGCGCCCGTTGGCCCGGCGCGAACCCGCCGAGCCGCTGGCCGCGGTGGTGCGGCGTACGCGGCCCCACGCCCTGATCGGCGTCACCGGCTCGCCGGGCCTGTTCACGCGCGAGATGCTCCAGTCGATGGAGGGGCCGCACCCGCTGGTGATGCCGCTGTCCAACCCGACGCAGATGGCCGAGTGCACGCCCTCGCAGGCGCTCGAGTGGACCGGCGGGCTCGCGCGCGTGGCGACGGGCAGCCCCTTCCCCGGCGTGGCCCAGTGCAACAACGTGTACGTGTTCCCGGGGCTCGGCCTCGGGGTGATGCTGTGCGACGCGCGCCGCGTCACCGACGGGATGCTCCACGCGGCCGCCGAGGCCCTGGCGGCGCTGGCCCCGGCCGAACGGCTCCTGCCCCCGCTGGGCGAGATCCGCGCCGTGTCCCAGGCCATCGCCCTCGCGGTCGCGCGGCAGGCCGTCGCGGAGGGCGTGGCCCGCATCCCCCCGGAGACCGACCTCGAGGCGCGCCGGGACGAGGCGGTCTGGGAGCCGGCCTACGTGCGCTACCGGCCGGCGATCTGACCGCGGCCCGCGCGGAAGTCCTCCTTGCGCAGGCCGTGGCGGCGCATCTTGGCGTAGAGCGCGCGTTCGGAGAGCCCGGCCGCGCGCGCGGCGAGGCCCACGCGCCCCTGATGGCGGCCGAGGACGGCCGTGAGGTAGGCGCGTTCGGCCGCGTCGAGCGCCGCCCGCCGCGCCTCGCGCCAGGGGCGCTCAAGGTCGGGGGCGTCGGCCGACCCCCCGGCCGGCTCGGCCGCCCCCCCCGGTGCGGGCGCGCCGGCCGGGCCCGCTTCCCGCGCGCCCGGGGCGAGCGCGGCGATCGCCTCGGGCAGGTCGGCCGGCGTCAGCCGGTCCCCGCCGGCCAGCAGCACCGCGCGCTCCATCACGTTGAAGAGCTCGCGCACGTTGCCGGGCCACGGGTAGGCGACCAGCGCCGCGAGGGCCTCGTCCGTCAGGGCGGGCAGGTGGCGGCCGCTGCGCAGCGCGCTCGTGCGGATCGCGCTGCGAAGGAGCGCCGGGATGTCCTCGGGGCGCTCGCGCAGCGGGGGCACCTCCAGCGTGACCACGCCCAGCCGGTAATACAGGTCGGGGCGGAAGCGCCGCGCACGGATCTCGGCCGCGAGGTCGCGGTTCGTCGCGGCCATGATGCGCACGTCGACCTTGAGGGGCTCCTCGCCGCCCACGCGGGTGATGCGGCGGTCCTGCAGCGCCCGCAGCAACTTGGCCTGGAGGTGCGCCGGGATCTCGCCCACCTCGTCCAGGAACAGCGTGCCGCGGTGGGCGAGTTCGAAGGCGCCGCGGTGCGCGCGGACGGCGCCGGTGAAGGCGCCGCGCTCGTGGCCGAACAGCTCGCTCTCGAGCAGCGACTCGGGCAGCGCGGCGCAGTTGACCGCGAGGAAGGGGCCCCGCGCCCGGGGGCTCTCGGCGTGGATCGCCCGGGCCAGCCACTCCTTGCCCGCGCCCGTCTCGCCCAGGATGAGGAGGCTGCTCTCCGAGGCCACGACCCGCTGCACGATGCCGAGGAAGCGGCGCATGGCCGGGCTGTCGCTCGCAAAGTCGCTCAAGCGGCAGTTCTCCAGGTCGCCGCCGCCCTCCATGCGGCGCATGGCGTCGGCCCGCCGCCGGGCGAGCAGCGCCTCGAGCGTGCCCTGGAGCGCGTCGTCGGGCAGGTGCACCGGCAGGACCGCCAGCGCGCCCGCGGCCAGCAGGGCCGCGCGCTCCTCGGCCTGCTCGCCCTCGCGCAGGGCGACCACCTCGGGGGCGTCGGGCAGCGCGCGGATCTCGGCCGTGACCTCCCGCGCGCGACCGCGGGTGGAGCCGGGTCCGAGCACCACCAGGTCGTAGGGCTCCTTGCCCAGCCGGTCGAAGAGCTTCTCGCCCCGGGCGAGCTGGGAGACCAGCACGTCCTTCAGTTCGAAGAGGGCCCCCAGGCGCCGGCGCAGGTCGGGTGCCGGGGCCGCGATCAGGACGCGCAGGAACATCCGGAACCTCCGAATCCGAATCGGATTCTAGGTTTCGGAACAACCCGGAACATGGAATTCCGATCGGCGGTTCGGGTCGGGGGTGGCGACCGGGCCGGCGGCGGCCCGCCCCGGATTGCCGCCCCCGGCGGGGCCCCCGCCCGGCGCCCCCGGCCGTGGCACCGGCCTTGCTCCCGTGCGCCGGGATGCCCGGAGGCCGGAGGGTCCGGTCGCCGGTCTCCCGCCCCCGTCACCTGGAGAACCGTCCATGAACACCGAGAAGAAGGGCGCCCAGCCCCAGAAGCCCGCCGCGCAGCCCCAGAAGCCGGCGAACCCGACGCCCCCCTCCGCCAAGCCCGCCCAGGCCCCCCCGAAGCCGGCGCAGGCGCCCCAGCAGCCCAAGCGCTAGGGATTCACGCCCTCCCCGGCGCCGTGCCGCCCGCCCCCGGGGGCGGGCGGCACGCGCCCCCCGCCCTCCTTGGGCCGGCGCCGGGCGCCCTTGCGGCCCGGGCGGTAGCCCACCGTGGGCCGCGTGCCCGCCGCGCGGGCGTGCACGTAGGTGGCGTGGCCCGCGGCCTCACGGCGGGCCTCGACGGCCTCGCGCGGGGGGCGCGGGGGGATCAGGCAGCGCGGGCCATGGCCGATCAGGTCGCCGCGGCCGTGGTCGAGCAGCGCCTTGCGCACCAGGAACCAGTTGGCCGGGTCGAAGAACTGCATCAGCGCGCGCTGCGTGCGGCGTTCGCGCAACTGGCGCGCGCTGCGCACGGGCGCGAGCGTGAAGGGGTCCAGGCCCGTGTGGTACATGCAGGTGGCGACGTCCATCGGCGCGGGGATGAAGTCCTGGACCTGCTGCGGGCGGTAGCCGTTGGCCTTGAGGAACTCCGCCAGCGCGATCATCTCCTTCACCCCCGACCCCGGGTGGGAGGCGATGAAGTAGGGCACCAGGTACTGCTCCTTGCCCGCGCGGCGGCTGGCGGCGCGGAAGGCCTGCTCGAAGACCTCGAACTCGCGCTGCGGGGGCTTCTTCATCGCCGTCAGCACCGTGTCGCAGGTGTGCTCGGGGGCCACCTTGAGGTGCCCGCCCACGTGGTGGCGGACCAACTCGTCCAGGTAGCCGGGCGCCCGGTTGGCCAGGTCCATGCGGATCCCCGAGGAGACGCGCACCCGCCGCACGCCGGGCACCGCGCGGGCCTCGCGCAGGAGCTCGACGGTCGGCTCGTGGTCGGTGCCGAGCAACGGGCAGATGGTGGGGTGGATGCACGAGAGCCGGCGGCAGCGCGCCTCCACCTCGGGGCGCGTGCAGCGCATCTGGTACATGTTGGCCGTGGGGCCGCCCACGTCGCTCACCGTGCCCTTGAACCCGGGGTCCCGGGCCATGGCCTGGATCTCGCGCAGGACCGACGCCTTCGAGCGGCTCTGCATGATCCGGCCCTGGTGCATCGTGATGCTGCAGAAGGTGCAGCCCCCGAAGCAGCCGCGCATGATCGTGACCGAGTCCTTGATCATCTCGTGGGCGGGGATCGGCTCCGTGTAGCGCGGGTGGGGGCGGCGCGCGTAGGGCAGGTCGTAGGCCGCGTCCATCTGCTCGGCGGTGAGCGGCAGGGTGGGCGGGTTCTGCACCAGCCAGCGGTCGCCGTGGCGCTGCACGACCCGCCGCGCGTTGAGCGGGTTGGTCTCGTGGTGGTGCAGCGCGGTCATGCGGGCGAAGGCCCGGGGGTCGGTTCGCACCGCCTCGAAGGCGGGCAGCTCGATCGTGCGTCCGTCCCCGGCGGCGTCGGTGAACGGGTGGTCCGGCAGCGACTCCTTGCGGCCGAGCAGGTAGCACGCCCCGCGCAGGTCGCGCAGGTCGCCGATGCGCTCGCCGCCGGCGAGCCGCCGCGCGATCTGAAGGATCGGGGCCTCGCCCATGCCGTAGACCAGCAGGTCGGCCTTGGAACTCACCAGCATCGAGGGCCGCACGGTGTCGGACCAGTAGTCGTAGTGGGCGATGCGGCGCAACGAGGCCTCGACGCCTCCGGCCACGACGGGCACGCCGGCAAAGGCCTCCCGGCAGCGCTGCGTGTAGATCGGGGTCGGCCGGTCGGGCCGCAACCCGATGCGGCCGCCGGGCGAGTAGGCGTCGTCGTTGCGCCGCTTGCGGTTGGCCGTGTAGTGGTTGATCATCGAGTCCATGTTGCCGGCGCTGACCGCGTAGAAGAGGCGCGGCGGGCCGAGCGCCCGCCACGCGTCGGCGCTGCGCCAGTCCGGCTGGGGCAGGATCGCGACCCGAAGGCCCTCGGCCTCCAATACGCGGCCGAGGATCGCGGCGGCGAAGGACGGGTGGTCGACGTAGGCGTCGCCCGAGACGAAGACGACGTCCGGCCGGTCCCAGCCCAGGGCGTCCATCTCCGCGCGGCTCGTAGGCAGGTAGGGGAGCGCCATCCTGCGCAGCCTACCGCGACCGCACCCGGCCCGACGCGGGCGAACCGGGTCGGGGTGTATGCTGGGGCCGGGGCCGAAGCGGAGGCAACGCCATGCGCCAGGACGCAACGCGCCCGCGGGGGCTGCGGGCCGGGGGAGGCCGCGCCGTGCTGCTGGCGGTGCTGGTGTTCCTTGCGGCGCCCACGGCGGCGCTCGCGGAGTGGTGGCTCGACCCCCCGGCGGGCTACCAGGGCATCGGGGGGGCCGGGCGGCTCGGCCCCTACGCGACCTGGTACGACGCGCAGCGCGTCAACAACGAGTACTTCCAGGGCCAGGGCTACGTCTGGGGCTCGGACGACCCGGATCCCGACCGGCCCGAGTGGCGGTACCACGGGACCGGCGTGGTCACCCTGCGCAACAAGACGGGCTGGACGGTGAACGTCTCCATCCGCCGGCGCGCGGACGGGGGCTGGGTCACGCGGCGCATCGCGCCGGGCCACTCCTGGACCGAGTGGCAGGACCTGCCCGCCGCCTTCGCGGTCCGCTTCGACGGATCCTACGAGCCCGGCTTCCAGGCGGTGGACTACGACCTGGACCACAACACGGTCCAGCACACGCGGCCGACCGCCGCCGAGGGGCGGCCCTACGACTTCGCCGAAACCGGCACCGGCCTGGACCTCTACACCGGGCGCGACGACCGCCCCTACGCGCCCGACCAGGAGGCGGCGCGCGCGCGGGCCGCGAGCGAGGCCGCGGCCCAGGCCGTGCGCCGGCGGGGCGAGGAGGCCCGGGCGGTTGCGCGGCGCCTGGACGAGGCGCGCGAGGCGATCGTGGCCGCGGCCCGGGCCATCGCCCGGGCGCGCGCCGACCTGGCGCGCGCCGAGGTCGACCGGCGCAACCGCCAGCGCCTCGAACGGCTGCTGACGGCCGAGGCGGAGCGCGTGACGGCGTGGGTCGCCCACTGGCAACGGGCCCACGATGGCCTGGCCGAACGCGCGGCGGCGGCCGCCGCGGGCGCCGAGGCCGCGCTGGCCGAGGTGCGGGAACTCCTCGAACGGGCCGGGGTGCCCGCGCCCGCGCCCGACGCGCCGGGGGCCCCGGGGCCGTGGTTCGAGTTGCCGGCGCCGGCGCTGGACGCCGACGCCGTCCATGCCCGCACGCGCGAGGCCGCGCCCGCGGGGCCCGAACGCCCCGTCACCGCGCGCGTTCCCGTCGCCGTCCCGGTGGCGCCGACGGCCGAGGAACTCGCCGCGCTCGCCGCGCGGGAGCGCCGGGCCCAGGCGCGGCGCCGGACCCTGGAGGCCGAGGCCGTCGCCCTACGCGCCCGGGTGGAGCAGGTGGAGGCGGCCGCGCCCACCGCGGCGGGGCTCGCCGCGCAGCGGGAGCGCCTCCTCGCCCTGCGGCGCCGGCACCTTGCCTTGAAGCCGCAGGCGGCCGAGGCGCTCACCCGCGCGCTGGCCGCCGACGCCCGCCAGGCGGCCGCCGTGGCGGTCAAGCACTGGGTGCTCGGCCGGCTGCCCGAGCGCTGGGAGGACGCGCCGGACCTGGGCGAGGACCTTCGGCGCCGGCTGGGCGACGCCTGGCGCTACCTCTCGGCGCTCACGTCGATGCAGGAGTACGCCGCGGTGTGGCGCACGCACCTGGCCGCCGACGGGGCGATGCCGGCGCTGTTTCGCGCGATGCGCACCGCGCTGCGGGCGCACGAGGACCCGGCGCTGGTCGCCCGGGTCGAACGCGACCTGGAACGGCGCTGGGGCACCTTCGCCGGCGAGATGCAGCGCACGGCGCTCCCGCCCGAGGTGACGCTCTGGCTCGGCTGGCTCACGCGCCCGTTCGGGAGCCGGTAGCGGCGCCGGGCGCCGGGTCTCCGATGCCCGCCCCCTCGGCCGCCGCCCGCGACCTCGCCCGCCTGCGGCGCATGGTCGCGCGCTACGGCAGGGGGCGCGGCCTGCGCAAGCGCCGCCTGGTCGCGCGGCTGCGGCGGGGGCGTCTCGCGAGCGCCGCGGGCGTGCACTCGCTGCACGAAGCGTTGTGCTTCCTGCGGGCCTACCCGGACGACGCGGGGGTCCTGGCCGAGGTCGAGGCGGCGCTCCGGGCCTTTGACCGCCGCAGCGACCTGCGCCGGCACGCCGAGGCGCTCGCGTCGAGCGGGATCGCCGGCACGCCCACGTGCTACGCCTTCTTCTTCCCGACGGCGGAGTGGCTGGCGCGCCGCTGGCCGGGGCACCTGCGCCTGGACTGGGACGAGGTGCCCGACGACCACCTGCTGGGCGCGTGGCTCACGCTGCTCGGACTCCCGGCCGAGGACCTCGCGCTGGACGAGGCCGAGACCACGCTGCGCGAGACCCTGGACGCCCTAAGGGGCCCCCGCACGCCGGACGGCACGTGGGTCGTCCGGCGCTTTGCGGCGCTGGCCGTGCCCCCGCGCGTGCGCCAGGTCACGTACGACGCGCTGGAACTGCCGCTCCGGCTCGAGGCCGGCCCGCGCACGCCCAACCGCACCCGCGCCGGGCGGCGGCCGCGCCCCGTCGCCTTTCAACTCCGGGACCTCGACCGTTCGCGCCCCGACCTTCCGGCGGCGGTGCGCGAGGCCCCGCGCGCGGTGCGGGAGGTTTCCGTGCGCGAGGGCACCCGCTGGATCGAGTGCGCCCGCGAGGCGATGGTCGCCCGCCGCCGGGATCTCGAGGCCTTCATGCACGCGGATCCGCGCGACGTGCGGCGGGTCGACTTCGGCGCGGGCCTCGAGTTCGTCCTGATCGGGGTGAAGCCCGAGCGGCGCCTCCTGCTGGAGGCCGTCTACGCCGCCCTCACGGTCAAGAACGGCGTGCCGATCGGCTACGTGCTCTTGAGCGCGCTGTTCGGCTCGGCCGCCGTGGCCTACAACGTCTTCGAGACCTGGCGCCAGGGCGAGTCCGCCCGCGTGTACGGCAAGGTCCTCGCGCTGGCCCATCACCTGCTCGGGGCGGAGACCTTCTCGGTCGACCCCTTCCAACTCGGCTACGAGAACGAGGAGGGCCTGGAGAGCGGGGCGTGGTGGTTCTACGCCAAGTTGGGCTTCGAGCCCCGCGACGCCGCCGTCCGGCGCCTGGCGGCGCGCGAGCGCCGGCGCCTGGCGGGGAGGCCCGGGCGGCGCACGCCGCCCGAAACGCTCGAGGCCTTGAGCGCCGCGCCCGTGTTCTATTCGCTGGGGCGCGCGCGCCCCGACGTGCTGGGGCGCCTCGACCTGGGGGCGATCGGCCTGTCGATCGTGCGGCGGGTGGCGGCCCGGGGCGGCGCCGACCGCGAGGCCGCCCAGGCGCGGCTCACGGCCCGGGCCGTTGCGCGGCTGGGCGTGCGCGACCTTGCGCGCTGGCCGGCGGCCGAGCGGGCCGCCTTCGTCGCCTGGGCCCCGCTCGTCGACGTGCTGCCGGGGCTCGGCCGCTTCGGGCCCGCCGCGCGCCGCGCGCTGGTGGGGGTGATCCGCGCCAAGGGCGGCCGGCGCGAGTCGGAGTTCGTGCGCCGCTTCGACGCGCACCCGGGCCTGCGCGCGGCGGTCACGGCGCTCGCGCGCCGGGGCGGGGCGGGGGGCGCATGAGCGCCGCGGACGAGGCCAAGGATCGCGACCTGGTGCGCGAATTGAGCGCGCGGGCCCACGCCCGCGGCGACGACCGGGGCTGGTTCGAGGAACTCTACGTGCGCAGCGGCGGCGACCCGCGCGTGATTCCCTGGGCCGACCTCGCCCCCAACCCGCACCTGGAGGCCTGGCTGGGCGGCGAGCCGCGGCCGCGCCCCGGGGCGCGCGCGCTGGTCGTGGCCTGCGGGCTCGGCGACGACGCCGAACGCCTGGCCGCCGCCGGGTACGCGGTCACGGCCTTCGACCTGGCCCCGAGCGCGATCGCCTGGTGCCGCCGCCGCTTCCCCGCGAGCCCGGTGCGCTACGCGGTGGCCGACCTGCTCACGCCGCCGGCCGCCTGGACCGGCGCGTTCGACCTCGTCTTCGAGGCCAACACCCTGCAGGTGCTCTTTGCGCCCCACCGGGACCAGGCGCTCCTGCGCCTGGCCGACTTCCTCGCGCCGGGCGGGCGCCTCCTGGTCGTGGCGCGGGCGCGCGAGGACGACGAGCCGCTCGGCGAACTGCCCTGGCCGCTGCGCCGGCGCGACCTGGACCCGCTGGCGGCCCGGCTCGAGACGCTCGCCTTCGAGGTCCGCGTCGACGCCGCGGATCCCATGATCCGGCGGCTGTGCGCGCTGTACCGCCGTCCCGGGGGGTAGACTGGGCCCGGGCCGCCGTGCCGCGCCCGGCCCGGAGCCGTTGATGCCGCGACCCCGCCGCCATCGTCCGCGCGACGCGGCCCGGGACACGGTGCACGGCGTGCGCTTTCCGGGCCCGGTGCTCGCGCGCGAGCGCTGGACGCGCACGCGCGTGGCGCTGGGCGGGGGCGGGGCGCCCTTTGACTGGGGCGGCACGTTCGGCCGCGCGGCGCCGCGCGTGCTGGACCTGGGCTGCGGCAACGGGCGCTACCTCGTGGCCTCGGCGCTGGCGCGCCCCACGCACGACCACCTGGGCATCGACCTCGTGCCGCCGGCGATCCGCCTGGCGAGCCTGCGCGCCGGCCAGCGCGGGCTCACCAACGTGCGCTTTGGCTGGGGCGACGCCTCGGCCTTCGTGTGCGGGCGGGTCGCGCCCGCGACCCTGGACGAGGTGCACCTGTACCACCCGCAGCCCTACCGGGACGCCGCCCACGCCGCGCGCCGCCAACTCACGCCGGCGATCCTGCTTTCGATCTGGCGGGGCCTCGGCCCCGGGGGCCTCTTCGTGTTCCAGACCGACAACGCGGCCTACCAGCGCTACGCCCGGCGCGTCGTGCCCGAGCTCTTCGAGTGGGCCGAGTTGGAGGGGCCCTGGCCCGACGCGCCCGAGGGACGCACGCTGCGGGAGATCGTCGCCCGAGACCAGGGCCTTTCCATCCTGCGCGCCGTGGCCGTGCGCCGCGACCTCGATCCGGCCGAGGCCGCGCGCCGGGCGGCGGCGCTGCCGGCGCCGGACTTCGACGCCGGGCCGCCGCGCCGCGGCCGGCGCATCGAGTACTGAACGGCGCCGGGCCCCGTAGGCTGCGGTCCGCATGGCCCTCGTCTCCGTGAGCCGCCGCCTCGCCCGCGCCGTCGGGGGGCTTGCCTTCGGCCCGCCGGTCGCGGTGGTCTACCACCCGCTCGCCTACGCGCGCCGCCCCCACGAGGCCTACCTGCGGCGCTTTGGCCGCGGTCCGGTCCGGGCGCTGTGGCTGGGGATGAACCCCGGCCCCTTCGGGATGGTGCAGACGGGCGTGCCGTTTGGCGACGTCGCGATGGTGCGGGACTGGCTCGGCGTGAAGGGGCCCGTGGGGCCCGTTGCGGGCACCCACCCCTTGCGGCCCGTGCGGGGCTTTGCGTGCGCCCGGGGGGAGGTGAGCGGCCGGCGATTGTGGTCCTTCGCCCGCGCGGGCTGGGGCACGCCGGAGCGCTTCTTCCGCGAGCACTTCGTCTGGAACTACTTTGCTGGAAATGCCCATGATTCCCACCTGTTTGGCATTGCCATCGGGCCCTTGCGAAAAATACAATCAGGATCTCAGCCATTTGTTGGGCCACAAACAAGAAAAAAAACCAGACCCGCGCTGGGAAGCCCTGCGGGCACTCAAAAACAATCTGGAAACCAATAATTAGGAATATCGAATTCAGGACT
>JAPKHB010000102.1 GCA_026647295.1 Planctomycetota bacterium
CTCAACGATCTCATCGCCACGTTCAACACCTACGGCCTCAAGGCCGTGGCGGATATGATTTACAACCATCGCGATGGCGGCAAGGCGGAAAACAATCCCTCGGTGGAAGGCTGGATTGAAAACTTGACGGCGGCGAAAATCAACAACGGCGATCAGCCTTTTCCCAGCGATCGCTACCGCTGTTATCTGCCCATCGGCGGCGCCACGGGCCGTGGTTTCGAGTATACTTTCTTTATATCTTCTTTCGCACAATTTGCCATTAAATTGTGATGAATCGGCAAAATAATCTCGGCACACACCTTGACGTCGGATTCTACAAACATATTTAATGGAGCGAGTTTGGAAGGCGTCGGTCCCGGAATGAGCAGCCCCGAACCCGGCGACCCGCAGGCCGTGCTGGCCTCGGTGATGGCCTCCAGCGCCGACGCGATCATCGGCCAGCGCCTGGACGGGGTCATCACCCTGTGGAACGCGGGGGCCGAGCAGATCTACGGCTGGACGGCGGCCGAGATGCTCGGCACCTCGGCCCGGCGGCTGATCCCGGAGGACCTGCACCTCGAACTCGAGTTCCTCCTGTCGCGCGTGCGGGAGGGCGAGCGGATCCGCGAGTTGCTCACCCGGCGCCTGCGCCGCGACGGCTCCCTGGTGGACGTGTCGCTCACGGTCTCGCCGATCCGCGACGAGCAGGGGCGGGTGGCCGGCATCTGCACGATCGAGCGCGACGTGACCCGGCGGCGGCGGGTCGAGGCGATCGTCCAGGGCCAGCGCCGGATGCTGGAGACGCTCACCCGCACCGGGCGCATCGTGGACGGGCTGCGCGAACTGCTCGACTCCATGGAGGGCCTGGCGGCCGGCGACATCTCCCCGGGCGTCCTCCTGGTCGACGAGGACCGGCGGGTGCTCCTGCCCAGCGCCACGCGCTTTCCCGCCCGGCTGCTCAACGCCCTGCGCGCCGGCGTGCCCATCGCCCCCGGGGGCTACCCCGCCGGCGAGGCGGCCTTCCGCGGGCAGGCGGTGTCGGTGGCCGACCTGGAGAAGGCGACGGGCTTCGACGCGCTGCGCCGGGCGGCCCTGGCCGCGGGCCTTCGGTCGCTGTGCTCGCTGCCGATCCTCTCGGCCGACGGCAAGGTGCGCGGCACGCTCGACCTGTACGGCGAGGCGCGCGGCGACCCGCGCTCGGACGACCTGGAGGTGGCCGGCGCGCTCGCCCAGACCGCGGCGCTCGCCATCGACCGCTTCGAGAGCATGCGCGAACTGCAGCAGGGGCGCGAGGTGCTCCAGGCGCTCAACGCCATCAACTCCCTGCTCGTCGCGGACCTGGACGTCGACCGCATCATCCGCCGGGGCACCGAGGAGGGCACCCGGCTCGTGGGCGCCCAGATGGGCGCCTTCTTCTACAGCGAGACCGACGCCGAGGGGCTGGGCTTCCGCCTCTACGGCCTGGCGGGCGAGAAGGCCGAGGCGTTCGCCAACCTTCCCTTGCCGCGCAACACGCCGCTGCTTGCCCAGACGCTCACGGTCGGGGCCGTGCAGCGCATCGCCGACGTGACGGCCGATCCGCGCTACGGGCGCAACGCCCCGCAGCGCGGGGTGCCCGAGGGCCACCCGCCCGTGCGCAGCTTCATGTCGGCGCCGGTGCGCTCGCGCTCCGGCGAGACGCTCGGGATGCTGCTCTTCGGACACGAGGCCCCGGGCCGCTTCACGCGCTGGCACGAGGAGATCCTGCGGGGCATCGCCTCCCAGACGGCGCTGGCGCTGGACAACGCGCGCCTGTTCCAGCAGGCGACCGACCGCGCCGCGGCCCTGGCCCACGCCGACCAGCGCAAGGACCAGTTCCTGGCGATGGTCGGGCACGAACTGCGCGGGCCGCTGGGCTCGATGACGAACTCGCTGGCGCTGCTCGGCGAACTCACCTACGGCGACGAGGCCACGCGGTCGGCCGTCCGGATCCTCAAGCGCCAGGCCCGCCACATGAAGCGCCTGGTGGACGACCTGCTCGAGGTGAGCCGCATCACCCGCGGAAAGATCCTGCTGCGCCGCCAGCCCGTGGACGCGCGGGAGTGCGCGCAGAACACCGTCCACTCGCTGCGCTCCGAGGCGGCGCTGCGGGGCCAGGCCATCGAACTCCAGGTCCCCGCCGAACCGGCCTGGGTCCACGCCGACCCCGTGCGGCTCGAACAGATCGTGGCCAACCTCCTGCTCAACGCGATGAAGTTTTCGCCGCAGGGCGCCTTCATCCACGCCGCGCTGGCGCCGGAGGACGACGAGGTGGTGCTGCGCGTCCGGGACCAGGGCGTGGGCATCGCCCCGGAGAAGCTCGACGCCATCTTCGACATGTTCGTACAGGGCGACGACGAGGCGGGGCCCGCCACCGAGGGCGGGCTCGGGCTCGGGCTCACGCTGGTGCGCGAACTGGTGCACCTGCACGACGGCCGCGTCACCGCGCGCTCCAAGGGCCGGGGCCACGGCAGCGAGTTCGAGGTCCGGCTGCCGTCCGCGCCCGCGCCGGAGCACCCCCCCACCAGCGACAGCCGCCCCGTGCCCCGCCTGGGGCTGCTGCCCGTGCTGCGCATCCTGCTCGTCGAGGACGACCCCGACGCCGGGCGCTCCCTCGCCATGCTGCTCACCCACTGGGGGCACAAGGTGACCCACGTGCACGAGGGCCGCGAGGCGCTCCAGCGCGCCGCCCGGATGCGGCCCGACGCCGCGCTGCTGGACATCGGCCTGCCCGGCATGGACGGCTGGGAACTGGCCCGCACCCTGCGCGCCGCGCCGCGGCTTGCGGGCCTGCGCATCGCCGCCCTCACCGGGCGCAGCCAGCCGCTGGACGCCCGGCGCTCGCGCGAGGCGGGGATCGACCGGCACTTCGTCAAGCCCGCCGACCCGGCGGAGTTGCGCGCCTGGCTCGAGGCCGTGGCGGCCGTGATCGCCGTCTAGGCGCCCGCCGGGCGGCCCGGGCCGGCGGGCCGGCCCGCGGGGGTGGCGCCCCCCCCTCCGGGGGCGGGCAGGATTTGCACGCCGTGGCGCCGGGAGACGCCCCCCTTGGGCCCGGCCCCACCCGCGGCCCGCGCGAAGGGCCGGCTCCCTGCGCCCTGGCGCGGCGCCCCCGCCTTGGGCACGCGGCGTGCGGAGGCCCGGTCGCTACGCCTGGGAGGGCGTTCGCGGAGGCATCGACTTGGTGGCCCGACTGACCGACGGCATCCGTGCGGGACTCGAAAACGAGCGCCAGCGCATCGAGCGCATCGCCCGGGGACAGGTCGGCCTGCGCCCGGAGTTGCGCACGCGGCGCGACGAGATCGGCGCCGCGTTGCGCCTGGACCTGGAGCGCGTGCACCGCCTGCTCGCCCACCTCGCAAACGCGCCCGAGGAGGACGCCGCGCGCGTGACGCGCACGGTGCACCGCGCCTGGCGCCTGCTGCGCAACCGCATCCTGAAGGTGCTCGCCCGGCCCCCGGGCGGCGGCGCGGCGGCCTCGAACTGACCCCGCGCCCGGCGGGCCGTCAGGGCGCCTCGTAGCGCACCACGAGCACCGCGTCGGCCGCGGGGTCCCAGGTGGCGGGATGCACGAGGCGCCCGCGCAGGCGCTCCACCGGGCCGAGCACCTCGACCGCGTAGGCCCCCGCCGGCAGGGGCGCGGAGACCACACCGCCGTGGCCGCGCTCGAGCGGCATGCGCAGGTCGCCGCGGCGCAACACCACGCGGAACTGGTCCTCGAGGCCGGGGGGGAAGCCCTCGAGCCGCCCGGGCACCGAGTGTCCGCGCCGGGGCTCGGCCACCCAGGGCTCGGCCCGCGCGTGCACGCCCTCGAGCACCGCGACCTCCCCGTGCGCAAAGCGCACCCAGAGCGTGCCGGTCCGCGGGCCGACCTCGACCTCGAACGCCTCTCCCCCCTCCGGCGTGTGCGCGCGCCGACCGGACCGGACCGCGACCGGCGGGTCGGTCTCCCCGGCCGGGCCAAAGCGCGCCTCGACGGGCACACCCTCGCATCCCGCGGCCACGACGGTCACGAGGTCGGGGACGGGATCGGGGAACCGGATCGTGAGCGGTCCGCCCGGGACCTCGATGCGCTGCTCGACCGGCGCGGGCGCCTGCGCGCAACCCGGCGCCCGCGGGGCCTCCACGCGCAGCAGATAGACGCCGCGGCGCAGCCCGCCGAGGGCGAATCGGCCGTCGGCGCCCGCGACGGCGCGCGTGTCCGGGCCCCTCGGCGCGTCCTCCAACGCCCAGGGGGCCAGGGACACCCGCGCCAGGGGCCACGGCGCGCCGGAGCGCGTGAGCGCACGGCCCCGAAGGTCGTGCCGGCGCCACACCACCAGATCCACCGGCTCCTCCGGCACCTCCTCCAACGCCTGCTGGAACGGGAACCAGCCGGGATCGTCCGCGGTCGGCCCGCGGGCTTGGATCGTGACGCCCAGGGGGATCCCGGGCGCGAGGCCGGCGATCTCGAAGCGCCCGTCGGGGCCGGCGAGCGCGTGCGCCGGGCTGCCGGGCCGCACGGGTGAGGGATGGCCCTGGGTGATCCGGAGGTCGACGCGCGTGCCGCCAAGCGGCGCGCCGATTTCGTCGACGACCCGCCCGCGCAGGGTGCGGTAGGGTCGCAGGCGCAGGCGCACCTCCTCGCCGCCGCGGGCCACGACGGCCGGCGCCGGCGCCAGGGGAGCGGGGTCGGCCACGCCCACCCGCACCGCTTCCCCGGGCCGTAGCCCGACGATGGCAAAGCGCCCGTGCGCGTCGGTCGGGCCGTCGGCCACCGGTCCTGACCACGGGGCGCGATCCTCGACCCGGGAGGCCCAGATCGGGAAGCCCACCAGCGGCGCCCCCGCCTCGTCCAGCAGCACCCCGCGCACGATCGCGCTGGGTTCGAGCACGATCTGGATCGGGCCCATCAACTCGGCGCGGGACAGGGCCCGGGAGTCGCCGAGCACGGGGAGCGGCCGCCCGCAGGCCGTGCTCGCGCCGCTGACATGGAGTTCGATGGGAGGAGGCGTCGGCGGGCTGCCCGTCCCCCCGGCCGCCTCCTCGCGCGGGGGCGGAAGCGTGACCTCGAGGGCGAAGCGTCCCGCCCGCACGAATCCGTTCGCGCGACCCCCGACGCCGCCCCGCAACCAGACGTTGGCCCGGGGCACCGGCCGGCCGTCGGGAAGGCGCACCTCCCCGAGCAGGCGGTGCACGGTCGGGGCGTCCGGGGCGCCCCCCGCTTCTCGCCCCGGGGGGAGCAGGCCCAACTGCTCTTCGTCCAGCGTGAGTTCCGCGGCCTCGGCGGCCACGTCGATGGGCTGCCGGGCGGGGCTTGCGCGCAGGCGCAGCGCGAGCGCGGGAAGTTGGTCGAAGCGCGCCGCTCCGGCCGCGTCCGTGACGCCCTGGACGGCCACCGCGCCCTGCTCGAGGGGCAACTCCAGCGTGAGGGCGTGGCCGGCCACGGGGGTTCCGTCCCGGCGCAGCGCGCGGACCGTGAGCGTGCGGGTCGCCGCCGGCAGGCGCAGTTCCACCTCGGCAGGGGGCGCGGCCGCCGCCTCCGGCGCGGGCAGCGCGGCGCCGCCCCCGGGGTCGGCCAGGAGGAAGACCCGCGTGGCCTGCGGGTGGACGCCCGCGAACGCGAACCGGCCGGCCGCGTCGGTCGCCTGGGCGTAGTAGGCCCCCAGGTCCAGGCCGACGAGCGCCCCGGGCACGGGTTCGCCGCGCCCGTCGCGCACGACGCCGCGCACGTGGCGCAGCGGCGGGCACACCAGCGTGGCCTCCAGTTCGCGCCAACCGGAGCCCAGGTCCACGCGCGCGTTGGGAGGCGGCAGATGTGCCGGCGCGTGGATCTGGAGGTCCAGGTGGCCGCGGGCGGGCAGGTCGGAGTAGAGCCAGGTCCCGGGCTCGAGTTCCCGGGCCTGGTACGCGTACTCGCCCTGCACGACCCCGTCGCTCACCGACGCCGGGTACGGACCTGGCACCCAGCGTCCGGTGACCCGGGCGCCGGGGACCGCGTCGCCCTCGGGCGAGACGAGCCGTACGCGAACGCGCGCCGCGGGCAGCATGCGCAGCAGCACGGCCGGGGACCGGCGTTCGGTGAGGCCGACCAGGCCGGGCCCTTCCCGCGGATCGGCGAACGAGCGCGCGTGCGTCGGCGGGGCGGGGCGGGGCTCGGCCAGCAGGGCGTAGTGGTCGGCCAGGCGCGCAAGGACCCGGTACGTGCCGGGCCCGAGCGGGGCGAGCGTGAAGGTCCCGTCCGCGGCGCTGGTCGCGACCGCGCCCCCGACCCAGGGGGCGCCCTGAACCTCGCCCCGGACCCGCACGCCGCCCAGCGGCCGGTCGGCGCCGTCGACGACCCGCCCGTGGATCGCCAACGCCGGGGCAAGGCACACGTCCAGGTCGCATGGCGTTGCGTCCAGCAACGGCACCGCCAGGTGCTCCGCATGGTCGGGCAGGCCCTCCGCGTGTACCTGCACCTGGTGCAGCATGCCCGGGCGGAAGCCCTCCAGGCGCGCCCGCCCGTCGGCGTCCGTGCGGGCGCCGAGCGCCGAGTTCTGGAGATGGGGCGCGACCTGCCAGGGCCTACCTGGCTCCGCGTGGTGGATCGCGGCGCGCACCTCGGCGCCGGCCACGGGCCGGCCCTTGGAGTCGGTCACCCGCACGCACAGGCGTCCGGGCCCCGCCAGGGGCCGTAGCACGAGGGGCACGTCCGCATCGGTGCTGGGCACGTCGACGCCCACGCAGTAGCGGCCCGGAACGCACACCGCGGCGATCCAGCGCACGCCGCGGGGCAACCGGACGGTCAGGCGGCCCCGCGCGTCGGTGCGGGCCGGACGGAACGGGTACCGCGCTGCCAAGGGCCCGGCTGGCGGGCCGGGCGCCGGCGGAGCCTCCGCCAACGGGTAGAAATGGACCCATGCGGGCTGTCCCTCCGTGCCCTCGACCTCGAGGCGCACGAGCCGCGCGGGCACCGCGGTGAGCACGACGGGCTCGCGGGTCACGGGCGATGCGCCGCCCTCGGCCAGCCACCCCTCCTCCAGCAGCACGAGCCGCAGCCAGGCGCGGCTGGCGGGCGCCGGGATCGTGAAGCGACCCGCGGCGTCGGCCACGACCTCGACCCTCGCGATCGGCTCGGCCTCGGGCGCCGGCACCAGCGCGCGGGTCGGGTCGGGCGGGACGCGCGGAAGGTCCCAGGGGTCGGGCGTCCCCAAGGCGGGGTGCGCGGGCAGCGCGAAGGCCGACACCTCGATGCGGGCGCCGGCGAGAGCCTCGCCGGCGGCGCTGACCACGCGCCCCTCGATCGTGCGCCCCGCCGGGGCGTCCTCCGCCCGCACGGCGCCCCACGCCCCCAGGAGGACGAGCAGCACAAGGGATCCCCTCCCCACGCGGCCGGACCTCGCCATGGCAACGCTCCTCGCGGGGGCCACCCCCGGGCCCCGCGCCCCCATGCTACGGCGGCCCGGGGGGCGCCCGACGCGGCCCGGGTAGGCTCGCGGGCATGGACGAACCCGCCCGGCCGCAGGGTGCAGGCCACCTCCAACGGCTGTTGGATGCGCGGGCGCGCTTCCTGGGCTTCCTGGCGCGGCGGGTGGGCGACCCCGGGACGGCCGAGGACGTGCTGCACGCGGCCTACGCCCGCGCGCTGGAGCGGGCCGACGCGCTGCACGACCCGGAGCGGGTGGTCGCGTGGTTCTACCGGCTCCTGCGCAACGTGCTCGCCGACCACCACCGCCGGGAAGGCGCCCGCCGCCGGGCCCTCGAACGGGCCCGGTCGCAGGCCGCGCCTGCGCCCGCAGACGAGCGGTTCGATCCCGGCCTGAAGGACGCGGTGTGCGCGTGCGTGGGCGCGGTGCTCGGACACCTCGCGCCGGACCAGGCCGAACTGCTGCGCCGCGCGGAGATCGAGGAGGAGGCGGTCGGGGCGATCGCCGAGTCCCTGGGCATCAGCCCCGGCGCGACCGCCGTGCGCCTCACGCGCGCGCGGGCGGCGCTGCGCGCCCGTCTCGTGGACCTGTGCGGCGCGTGCGCTTCCCATGGCTGTCTGGCCTGCCAGTGCCGCACGGCGCCCCGGCCCGACGGCGCGCCGGAGGGTACGGTGTAAGAGCCGGGGCTCCGGATCCGTCAGCCTCTCGAACCCCGACGGAGCGCCCCCATGCCCCACGCCAACTGCCCCGAACACGCCCCCGAACCCCGGCCGCCCGCCCCTCGGCCCGCGGCGTCCGGCCCCGAACCGGGCCAGGGCTCGGGCGCCCCGGCGGACCTGTACACCTGCCCGATGCATCCGGAGGTGGTGCAGCGGGGGCCCGGGGCGTGCCCGATCTGCGGGATGGCGCTCGAGCCGGTGCTCCCTTCGGCCGCGGAGGCCCCCAACCCCGAATTGGTGGCCTTCGAGCGCCGGCTGCGCTGGGCCACGGCCCTCACCGTGCCGCTGGTCCTCCTGGCCATGGCCCGCATGGTGCCGGGCCTGGGGTGGCTGGAGGGCGGGGGGGCCTGGCTCGCCGGCCTCGTGGAGGCGGCGCTCGCGGTTCCGGTGGTGCTCGGCGCGGGCGCGCCCTTCTTCACCCGCGCCGTGGCCTCGCTGCGCGCGCGCCGCCCGAACATGTTCACGCTGATCGCCCTGGGCACCGGCGCGGCGCTCGCCTTCAGCCTGCTCGCCCTCCTGGTGCCCGGCGCCCTGCCCCACGGCCTCGGGGGGCACGGCGGGGGACCGCCCCTGTTCTTCGAGGCGGCCGCGGTCATCACGACGCTGGTGCTGCTCGGGCAGGTGCTGGAGTTGCGCGCCCGCGCGTCGACGCAGGGGGCGATCCGCACGCTCCTGCGCCTGGCCCCGCCCGTCGCCCGGCGCCTGGAGCCCGACGGCCGCGAGCGCGACGTCCCCCTCGACCAGGTCGCCGTCGGCGACCGGCTGCGCGTGCGCCCGGGCGAAGCGGTGCCCGTGGACGGGGAGGTGCTCGAGGGCCGCAGCGCCGTGGACGAGTCGCTCCTCACCGGCGAGCCGTTGCCGGTGGACAAGGCACCGGGGTCCGCGGTCACGGGCGGGACGCTCAACCGGTCCGGCGCGCTGGTGATCGAGGCCCGGCGCGTGGGCGCGCAGACCCTGCTCGCTCGCATCATCCGCCGCGTCGGCGAGGCGCAGCGCAGCCGGGCGCCGGTGCAGCGCCTGGTGGACCGCGTCTCGGCGGTGTTCGTACCCGCGGTGCTGGGGGTCGCGCTGGGCACGGCGGTCGTCTGGGCGACGCTGGGACCGGAGCCCCGCGCGGCCTACGCCGTCCTCAACGCGGTGGCGGTGCTGATCATCGCCTGCCCGTGCGCGCTCGGCCTGGCGACGCCCATGTCGGTGATCGGCGGCGTGGGCCGCGGCGCCGAGCACGGGATCCTGGTGCGGGACGCCGCCGCGCTCGAGGCGCTCGCGGCGATGGACTTCCTGCTCCTGGACAAGACGGGGACGCTGACCGAAGGGCGCCCCGCGCTCGGCGCGGTCGAGGCGTTCGGCGGCCCGCCGGACGAGGCCCTGGCGCTGGCCGCGGCGCTGGAACGCGCCAGCGAACACCCCATCGCCCACGCCGTCGTCGAGGGCGCAACGGCGCGCGGCCTTACGTTGCCGGAGGTCACGGACTTCGAGGCGGAGGCGGGCCTGGGCGTGAGCGGCCGCGTCGGCGGCCGTCCGCTGTGGATCGGATCGCCCGCCTGGCTGGCCGCGCAAGGGATCGACACGGCCCCCGTCGCGGAGCGCGTCCGGGCGCTGCGGGCCACCGGCGCGACCGTGGTGCTCCTGGGCGGCCGCGAGGGGGTCCTCGCGTTGCTCTCCGTGGTCGACCCGATCAAGCCCGGGGCCCGCGAGGTGGTCGAGGGGCTCGCGGCCGACGGCGTGCGCGTCGCGCTGCTCACCGGCGACGGACGACCCACCGCCGAGGTGGTGGCCCGCGCGCTGGGCATCACCGAGGTCCACGCCGAGGTGCTGCCGGACCAGAAGGCCGACGTGGTGGCGCGCCTCCAACGCGCCGGGCGGCGCGTGGGCATGGCGGGCGACGGCATCAACGACGCGCCCGCGCTGGCGCAGGCCGACGTGGGCATCGCGATGGGCACCGGGGCCGACGCGGCGATCGAGAGCGCGCCCGTGACGCTGGTGCGGGGCACGGTCGAGGGCCTCGGGCGCGCCCGGCGGCTCGGCCGGCTCACGGCCGCGAACCTGCGGCAGAACCTCGTCTTCGCCTTCGCCTACAACGTGCTCGGCATCCCGATCGCCGCGGGAGCGCTCTACCCCGCCTTCGGCCTGCTGCTGAGCCCGATCGTGGCCGCCGCGGCGATGGCCTTGAGCTCGGTGTCGGTCATCGCCAACGCCCGGCGCCTCGGGCGGGCGCGCCTGTGAGCGCTTGGGGGACGCGGGCCGGCGCGGTTGCGCGCCGGGCCCGTGGCGGGGACCATCGCAGGGCGGCGCGGGCCGCGAGAGGAGGCCACATGCGGGCGACGGCGGGCCGAGGGGCCCTCGGCCTCATGCTCCTGGGGTGCTGCGCGGCGTGCGCGGGTTCGGCGCCGCCGCCCGGTCCCGAGGGC
>JAPKHB010000103.1 GCA_026647295.1 Planctomycetota bacterium
CGCTGACGGCCTCGACCGCTGTGGGGGGCGCGGCGGCGTGCTGCTCGTGCTGGAGGACGACGCCCTCTTCCCGCCCGACTTCGCCGAGAAGGCCGAGCGGTTCCTGCTCTCGGTACCCAAGTACTGGGACCAGCTCTACTTCGGCGGCCAGCACCGCGGCGGCCAGCCCGTCCGAAAGGCCTGCAAGAGGCCCGGGCAATCGCGCCGCGAGCCCCGAGCCCGTCCGCGCGCCGGCGAGGACCTTGCCGGCGGCGAGCGTCGCCCACGCGGCGGCCGCGGCCAGCGCGGCCAGGCGCGGGGCGAGGGGGGCGGCGCGATCGGCCCGGAAGGTCACGGACCTACCGGCACGCGCAGGTGACGTGGGCCAGGTGCGGGTTCTCGCCCGGCTGCAGCGCCACGTAGCACCACAGGCCCTGGTAGAGGCAGTCCTCCACCATGCAGTGCACGTTGCCCACCGAGGGGTTGCTGGGGGAGGGGGAGAAGCCCAGGATGCACAGCGCCGACGTGGCCGAACTGCTGCCGCACACGCAGTACTGGTAGACGATCCCGTTGAGCGTGAACGAGCCCTCGTTGCAGTAGTCGTTGTAGTCGGGGTTGCACAGGAGGCGCGGGCAGCCGCCCAGGCGGTGGTAGGTGCCCTGCGCGAAGCGCACGTCGTAGCGGCAGCCGTCGCCCTGGGCGCGGGCGAGCTCGACGCCGCCGATCAGGATGGCCGCGAGCGCGGCGGCCTGGAGGAAGCGGATCAACATGGGGGACTCCTTGGGGGGCGCGACGCCGCGCCCTGCCCCCTCCTCGCGCGACCCGGCGCGCAGGTTTCGCCGGCGTGCCCCGCCAGCCGATGAGAGGCTGGAATCAACGGCTTCGCCCATGCGCCTTTCCCTCCTCATCGCCGGCGTCGCCCTGCTCGGCCTGGCCGGCGCGGCCGCCGGCTGGTTCAGCGGCGGCGCGCGGGAGCCGGGCTGCGAGCCCGGGGTCCCCGGGCCGCCTTCCGCCGCGGCCCCGGCCGGCGGGCCCGCGCCGGCGCTGCGGGGGGGCGCGCCCGAGCCGGCCACGCCGGCCGCGCCGGCGGCCGTGCGCGTACGAGCCCCCGGACCGGACCTGGGGGCCCGGGTAAAGGCCGTGCTCGCCGGCCCGCCCGAGGCGCTGGAGGCGCGCGCGCTCGAAGCCCTCGCTGGGGGGGACCCCGCGTTCGCCCTGCGGCTCCTCCAGGGGCTCGCGGGGCGCCGCCTCACGCCGGCGCTGGCCGCCGGCCTTGGGGACGCCGCGCGCGGCGCCGTCAAGGCGGGTGCGGCCCCGGGCCCCTTCGTCGAGGCGCTGCTCGCGCTGGGGCCGCCGGGGCCGGAGGTCGCCGGGGGCCTGCTCGACCTGCTCGAACGCGCCGACGATCCGGTCGCGCGCCGCATCGAGCGGGGCCTGTCGGGGGAACTGGCCCGCGAGGCCCGCGCCGTGGTCACGCGGCGGGCGGCCGCCCTGGCGCTTGCGGGCTCCTCGGAGGGCCGGCGCACCGCGGCGGTGCGCCTCCTCTACCGCCACGGGAGCGCCGCCCACGCGGCGTTGCTGCGCCAGGTGGCCGAGGACGCCGGGGCGGCGGAGGCCACGCGGGCGCTGGCCGCCTGGGCGGCCGGCGAACTGGACGCCCGCCGGTGAGAATACGTGTTCAGGAGTCGGAGTTGGGAGGGTTCGGCTCGCTGGATGCTCGGCCGGGGTTCGCCGTGCTGCGCCACACGTGGCGCTTGCCCCGCGAGGACGACACGGCAAAGGGCCTCCGCCCGGGGCCTGGCCAACCCGGCCCCTCGCCGCCTGCGGCGAGCGTCGGCCATGGGCCTGCGTCCAGCGGGCCGCACTTCCGTAGTTCCGACCCGTGAACGCCTACCGGTGAGGTCGGGCTCCGGGCCGGGCTACGCGCGGCGCGGCCAAAGGCCGCGCGCCCGCAGCCGGAACACCGCGTAGGGCAGGTCGCTGCCGACGTTGACGCGCGGCAGCGCGAAGGGATCGGACCCCGCCTCGGCCAGCCCCTCGACGGTCGAGAGCGCGTAGGGCACGCCCAGCGCGCCCACGGCCTGCGACGCGCGGGCGTCGAAGTCGACCGCCCGGCCGTTCGGGTACGCGAAGACCCGCGGCATTCGCCCGAGCCGGCGCGCCACTTCGCCCTGGCTGCGCGCGATCGTCTCGCGGACCTCGTCGTCCGACAGGCGCGAGAGGATCTCGTGGCGTGTCGTGTGCGCGCCAAAGGCCACGTGGCCCGTGGCGCCGAGCGCGCGCACGTCCTCCCAGTCCAGGAGCCTGAACTCGCCCGGGTCCGGGTCGGGGGGCGCCCCGAGTTGCTCGAGCCACTGCGCGAGCACGACGCGCTTGCGCGGCGCCGGGAGCGCCTTGAGCGCCGTGAGCGCCCGGCCGAGCGCCTCCGCGCGGCGCTCCGCGCCCGAGAGGTCGAGGATCCCCAGGCCCGCGGCGCCCGCGTCGAGCGCTCGGGCGGAGGTGGCGCGCACGGCGAGGTAGAGCCGGTCGGGCCACGGCACCTCGGCCGTGCCCACCAGGTCGGTGATGAGGAACACCGTGGCGTGCAGGCCCAACGCGGCCAGCAGCGGCAGGGCGAGGTCGCGCACGCTGCGGTAGCCGTCGTCGAAGGTGAGCGCGCAGGCCCGGGGGGGGAGCGTGCCGGCCACGAGCCGGTCCAGGGCCTCCTCCAGGGGGAGGGGGTGGAGGTTGCGGGACACCCAGCGCACCTGGCGCTCGAAGGCCTCCAGCGGCAGTTGGTGCCAGCAGAAGGGCTCGAGCCGGCGCTCCACCAGCCCGTGGTACATGAGGATCGCGAGCCGCCGGCGCGAGCCGGGCCACAGGCGCGCGCCCAGGTCGGCCAGCTCGGCGACCGGGACGGCCAGGCCCTGGCGCAGCGAGGTCATGGCGGAGAGCCTACGCGGCCGCCCGGGCGGTCGCGCTCCACGAGGTCGCGCCACAGCGCGGCCTGGAGCGGGGCGATGCGGTCCCAGTCGTAGCGCGCGAGTACCTGTTCGCGGCCGCGGGCGGCGAGCCGACGGGCTTCCTGCGGGTGTTGGAGGAGGTCCAGGACGGCCGCGGCGAAGGCCTCGGCGCCGTCGGCCAGGCGCAGCCCGCCTTCGAGTTCCAGCCCCTCGGCTCCGACGGGCGTGCTCACCACGGGCCGCCCCAGGGCGAGGGCCTCGCAGATCTTGAGGCGCGAGCCGCCCCCGATGCGCAGGGGCACCAGGCTCAGCGCCGCGCCGCGCACCGCGGGCCGCACGTCGGGCGCGTCGGCCAGCAGTTCCGCGGACGGCTCGGCCGCCACGCGCGCGGCGAGCCAGGCGGGGGGCCGGCGGCCCACGACGAGCAGCCGGGCCGCCGGACGCTGGCCCTTCACGCGCGGCCAGATCTCCTCGAGCAGCCAGCGCACGGCGTCCTGGTTGGGGCGCCAGTCCAGCGCCCCCACGAACACGCAGCGCTCCGGGTCCACCGGCCGGTCGGGGTCCGGCCGGAAGGCCGCGACGTCCACGCCGTTGGGCACGGTCGTCACCGGCGTGCCCGGCACGAGCGCGCGGATCCGCTCGGCGTCGTGCGGGCTCACGGCCGTCACCGCCGTCGCGCGGGCGAAGGCCTCGCGTTCGTAGCGGGCGACCTTGCGCGCCTGGAGGCCGATGTAGGCGCGCCGCAGCCCGCGGGGCTCGTGCGCGTGGTAGCGGGCCCAGATGTCGGCCTCCAGGTTGTGCGCCGACACCACGACCGGAAGGGCGCAGGACTCCGGCACGTTGGCCAGGAGCGGGGTCCACTCCACGTGCACCAGGTCGACGGCGCGGGTGGCCAGCACCCGGGCCACGGCCCGGCCCAGGGCGCGCGAGCGGTGCGCCATCACCATGTAGGGAACGCCGAGCAGGAGGTTGCGCGCGAGGTCCAGCGCGAAGCCCGGGCCGCGCTTGGGCCGGGGGCGGCGGCGCACCGGCCAGGGCTCGACCCCGGCCGCGCGCGCGGCCTCGAGCGCCCGGGGCTCGTCGCCGGCCGTCGGGTAGGCGAGCCGGATCTCGGCCTCGCCGGCCAGCCGCGACAGCAGGGCCGCGGTGCGGATGCGCTTGCCGCTGTCGGGCGGCCAGGGCAGCGCCTCGTCGATGACGAGCACGCGCATCAGGGGCCCTCGGGCGGCAGGCGGCAGATGCCGTGGCGCACCTTGCCGTTGGGTTCGGGTTCGATGCGGCCGACGGCCTCGGGCAGGAGGCGCAACTCGCCCGCGAAGAGGCGTTCCAGGAAGGCGAGGTACGGGCCCAGGTCCGCCGGGCGGAAGTCCGGGCCCGGCACGTAGCGCACCGTGAGGTGGTCCCAGTCCTCCTGGACGAGTTGCACGTCCAACAGCCCGAGGCCGGTCTGCTGGGCCGGCCGCATGTCGGCCAGGGTGCTGCTCAAGCGCCGCCCCGAACGCAGGCGGAAGATGTCGCCCACGCGGCCGTCGATGCGGTCCAGGGTCGGGCGCGCATCGCCGCAGGGACACGGGCCCGCCGAGAGCCGGCCCGTGTCGCCCGTCTCGTAGCGCAGGAGGGGCATGGCGCGGTTGAGCAGGTCGGTCGCCCGCAGCACCCCCGCGGCGTCGACCTCGAGCACCACCCCCAGCGGGTTGAGGTGCAGGCGGTGGTGGGTGGGGCATTCGGCGGCGATCCAGCCCATCTCGCGGGAGCCGTAGAAGGAGAGCACGTTCGCCCCCAGCGCCTCGTGCACCCGCGCGCGCTGGTCGGCGAACACAGGTTCGGCGGTGAGCACGACCATCGGGACGTGCAGGCGCCGGCCGCGCGCGAGCAGGTGGCGGGCGAGGAGGTCGGCCGCGCTCGGGTAGGCTTGCAGCACGGCCGGCCGGAAGCGCTCCAGGCGCGTGGCGTAGGCGTCCAGGCGCGCCTCGTCCAGCCGTCCGGCGTGCAGCAGGAGGGCGCGCGGCAGCGCGCGCTCGAAGAGGTCGTCCTTCCAGCGCCGAAGGCGCGAAAGGCCCCCCGCGGGAAGGTCCGCCGCCGCCCCCCACAGGTAGGCCGCGCGGGCCCCCCGGGGCCAGCCCATGCGGCGCTTGAGCACCTCGGTCAAGGCGTCCTTGCGCCGGGCGGCCTCCCGGTCCTGCCAAAGGCGCAGGGGCTCGCCCGTCGTCCCGCCGGTCACGATGGGCACGATCCGCGTGGGGGCCCCGGGCCCGCGGGCGCAGAGGGCCTCGGCGTGGGCCCGGACCTCGGCGCGCGTGAGCGGGGCGAGGCGCGCGAGGTCCTCCGGCCCCGTCAGCCGCGCCGGGTCCAGGTCGGCGCGGCGCAGGCGCTCGGCGTGGAAGGGGACCCGCGCCGCGGCCCAGGCCAGGAGGTCGCGAAGGTCCTGGGTCTGTCGGGCCCGAAGCCCGGCCGCGTCGGCGTGCGCGTAGAAGCGCGCCGCCGCCGGCGCGTAGCGCCGCCAGGCGCCCCGGCCGGTCAGGCGCTCGCCGAGCCATTGCAGGGTGCGGCCGGCGAACGTGCCGCGGGGGGGCAGCGGCCTAGGCACGCGGCACCTCGGCGCGCGGCCGGGGCGTGAGCCAGCCGAGCAGGTAGCCCGTCCCCAGGCCGGCGTGGATGGTGAGGAAGGCCAGGGGCAGGAGCGGGAGCCGCCGCCAGCCGGCCCGGCGCGCCGCCGCGATCGAAAAGCCCGCCAGCAGGAGCGTGTAGACGAGGTAGGGCGCCGCGACGAGCCCGGCCAGCCCCGGCGCAAGCCACGGCGTGAGCCCGAGCAGCGGCAGGCCCAGCACGAAGGCCGCCGGGACGAGCGACTCGAGCGTGAACGCGCGCGGGTGCTTGCGGTGCAGGCGGGCGCGCCCGACGCCGTAGCGGCGCATCTGGCGGAAGAGGGCGCCCAGGTGCGCGCGGGGCTCGTAGGCCACGGCCAGCCCGGGGTGGGTGAAGCACGTGAGCCCCGCCTGCGCGACCCGCCAGTTGAACTCCACGTCCTCGCAGGCGTCGAAGGCGGGGTCGAAGGTGCCGATGCGCTCGAAGACCTCGCGCCGGTACATCGCGCCGGCGCTGACCGGGCTGACCGCCCGCTCGCCCAGGTCGTAGATCGTGGAGGCCGTGCTGTGGCCGAAGGGGGAGGTGCGCGCGGCGGCGATCGCCGCGGCCATCGGGCCGCCGTGCGCCGGCACCAGCGGCTGGGGTCGGGCGAGGCAGTCGGCGCCGGTGCGCTCGAACAGCGCGCACATCTCCACCAGCAGGCGGGGCGAGGGCACGCGGCAGTGCCCGTCCACGAACGCGATGAAGCGACCCCGCGCCTCCCGCACCCCGAGCGCCCGGGCGCGCGAGGAGAGCCGCCCGGGGTTGGTCAGCACCCGGACCCGCGGGTCCGTGGCGGCGTGGCGCCGGGCGCGCGCCAGCGTGTCGTCCTCGCTCTGGCCGTCCACCACCAGGATCTCGAAGCCCCCCGCGGGCGGCTCCTGGCCCCGCAGGTCCGCCAGCACCGCGTCCAGGTGCCGGCCTTCGTTGCGCACGGGCACCACCACGCTCACGGCCGGGGCGGCGACGGGGGTCGGGGGCTCGTCCACGGATACCGGCAACCCTACGCGCATTCCCCCTGGATCGGCCGGATCACGCGGCGGGCCCAAGCCCCGGCGCCGAGGGCCCGCGGGCGCCGCGCCCGGGCCGCCAGGGGACCCGCGCCGGCGAGTCGGGCCGTTCCGGGCCCGGACATGTCATGCTCTGGCGGCCCTTCGTCCGATGGGACGGGGAGTCCAGGTCCGCCCGGGAGCCGCCGTGTTTCGCCGAATGGTCTGGCACGCCACGCAGGGTCGCCGCAACCCGGGCTGGAGGGCCCGGCTGCGGGAGGTCCGCGCCCTGTGCCGACTGCCGGCCGAGGCGCTCGAGCCGCGCCTGGCCGAGCGGGTGGCCGCCCACCTCGCCTGGGCGCGGGAGCGCCTGCCGTTCTTCCGCGCGCGGGCCCCCCGCAGCCTTGACCTTGGCGCCTGGCCGATCCTGACCCGGGCCGACCTCCAGGCGAAGGGCGCCGGCCTGGTGGACCCCGGGCGCAACCCCGCCGAGCGCATCGTGGACCACAGCGGGGGCTCGACCGGCGAGCCCGTCTCCTTCGCCCACGACGCCGCCTACTGGGCCTGGACCCTCGCCCAGGAGGTCGCCTTCCACGAATGGTGGGGCGTCGCACCCTGGGCGCCGACGGCCTACCTGTGGGGGGCGGATCGGGACCTCGGGGCCGGATGGAAGGAACGCCTCGAGATGCGCTGGCTCAAGCGCGTGCAACTCAACGCCTTCCGGGTGAACCCGGCCGGCCTCGACGCCTTCCTGGCGCGTTGCCGGCGCTGGGGCGTCGAGGTGCTCCAGGGCTATGCGAGCGCGCTCGAGTTGCTGGCGGCCCACGTGGAGGAGTCGGCGCCCGTGGGCTGGCGGCCGCGGCTGGTGCGTTCGGCGGCCGAGACGCTGCGGCCCGCCGTGCGGGCGCGCGTCGCGGCGGCGTTCGGGGCGCCCGTGCGCGACGTGTACGGCTCGCGCGAGACGGCCGGCATCGCGGTGGAGTGCGCGGCGGGCGGGCTGCACGTGCTCGCCCACGGCAAGGTCGTGGAGGTCGTCGACGAGGCGGGCCGGCCGTGCCCGCCCGGCGTCCCGGGCCGCGTCCTGGTGACCGACCTCACCAACCGCGCCTTCGGGTTCGTGCGCTACGAGAACGGCGACGTGGCCGCCTGGGCGGAGCCGGGGCCGTGCCCCTGCGGCGTGACCTATCCGCGGCTGGCCCGCGTGCACGGGCGCACGAGCGACTTCCTCTCGACCCCCGACGGCCGGCGCGTCCACGGCGAGTTCTTCACCCACCTCTTCTACGGCCAGGCCGGGGTCACGCGATTCCAGGTGCGCCAGGACTCGTTGACCGAGGTGGAGGTGCTCACCGTCGGGTCGATCGACGCCCGGGCCATGGCCCCGCTGCTCGAGGCGATGCGCGCCCAACTCGGGCCGGCGGTGCGCGTCGCCTGGCGGCCGGTCGCGGCGATCGACCCGGGGCCCTCGGGCAAGCACCGCTACACGGTGAGCCGCGTGCCCTTCGCGCGCGCCGCTCCGGCCGAACCGACAGGCGGCGCGTGACGCGCGTCCGGCACGTCCTCTTCCTGACCGACATCTTCGGCGGGCCCCACGGGGGCACCGAAGGCCAGCTCACCGCGCTGGTCGAGAACCTCCCCCCCGGCTGGCGGGCGTCGCTCTGGGTGCTCAACTCGTCGATCTACCTGCCCCAGAACCCCTTCCCCTGCCCGGTGCGGGTGGTCGGGCTCCCGCGCTGGGGCGCGCCCACGTTCGCGCCGCGCCTGCTCGCCCTCGCCGGCGACGTGCGCCGCCGGGGCGTCGACCTGATCCACGCCTTCCACGCCGACACCTGCACGCTGGCGCCCCTGCTCGGGCGCCTGGCGGGCGTTCCGGCGATCACCTCCCGCCGGGACCTGGGCTACTGGCAGCGGCCGCGCACGCTGGCCAGCCTGCGGCGCGTGAACCGCCTGGCGGCGCGCATCGTGGCCAACTGCCACGCCGTGGCCGCGCGCACCGTCGCGGTGGAGCACGCCCTGCCGGGCCAGGTGCGGGTGGTGTGGAACGGGCACGCGCCGGCGCGCTTTGACGCGCCGGCCGACGCGGGCCTGCGCGCCCGCTTGGGCGTCGGGCCCGGCGATCCGTTGATCGGGCTGCTGGCCAACCTGCGCCCGCTCAAGCGCCCGCAGGACCTCCTGGCCGCCCTGGCCCGCGTGCGCGAGCGCCACCCCGACGCCCACGCGCTCCTGATCAGCACCGAGCCGCCCTGGCCCGCGTTGCGGCGGCGCATGGAGAAGCCCGACCTCGCGGGCCACGTGCACGTCCTGCCCGTGCACGGCGACGTGGTGCCCGTGCTCAAGGCCCTGGATCTGGCCGTGCTCTGCTCGGAGAGCGAGGGGCTGTCCAACGCGATCCTGGAGTGCATGGGTTGCGCGCTGCCGGTGGTGGCGACGCGGGTGGGCGGGAACCCGGAACTGGTCGAGGACGGGCGCACCGGCCTCCTCTACCCGGCCGGCGACGTGCGCGCGCTGGGCGACCACCTGCTCGCGCTGCTGGCCCGGCCCGCGCAGGCCCGGGCCCTTGGCGCCGCCGCGCGGCGCGCCTTCGACGAGCGCTTCTCGCTCGCGCGGATGGTGCGCGAGACGGCCGCGGTGTGGGCGGAGGTGCTCGCGCCCACGCCGCCCGGGCCCCGGCTCACCGTCGCGCGGGTGGACGACGCGGCCGGTTGGGCCGCGCTCGAGGAGGCCTGGCGCGGGCTGCTGGGCCCGAAGCACTTCTTCCTCGGCCCGGACTGGGTCGGCGCCTGGCTGGAGGCCTTCGGCGGCACGCCCTTCCTGCTTTCCGCCCGGGGGCCCGACGGGGCGCTGCGCGGGCTCCTGCCGCTCGTGCGCTCGCCGGACGGGCGCGTGCACTTCGCCGGCGACCGCGAGGGCGCCGACCACCTGGACGTCCTGGCCGCGCCGGGCTGCGAGGGGCCGGTGGCCCGCGCCGCGATCCAGGCGGCGCTGGCCGCGGGCGTCCGGTGGCTCGACCTGCGCCACGTGCAGGAGGGTTCGGCGCTGCGCGCCGTGCTGCGCGAGGGCGCCTGGCCGTACACCGAGCGCGCGGCGACCGTGTGCCCCTACATCGCCGCCCCGGACGGCTACGAGGCCTGGCTCGGCCGCCAGATGGACCGCAAGCGCCGCCACGAGATCCGGCGCCTGCTGCGGCGCTTCGAGGAGCGGCCCGGCGCCCGGATGCGCCTCCTGCGCGACGCGGAGGGGTGCCGCGCCGGCGTCGCGCGGCTCCTCACGCTGCACGCCCGGCGCTTTGCGGGCCTCGGGCGCGCGACCACCTTCGCGGGCGCGCGCCTCGAAGCCTTCCACGCCGGCCTGGTGCGCCGGCTCGCGCCGCGCGACCAGGTGCGCGTGGCCGTGCTGGAGGAGGCAGCCGGGCGCGAGGTGGCGTTGTTCTACGGCTTCGTGCACGGCGGCGCGTTCCACCACTTCCAGTCCGGCGTGGACGAGGGCGGTGAGGTCCAGAGCCCGGGCACCGTGCTGCGCGCGCTCCTGCTGCGCGACGGCGTGTTCGGGGCGGGGCTCACGGAGTTCGACTTCCTGGACGGCGACGAGGCCTACAAGTTCCAGTGGGCGACCGACGTGCGCCGGCTCTTCGACCTCACGGTCCACGCGCCGGGGCTGCTCGGCCGCACGCGCGTCCTCCGCGCCGGCGCCCGGGGGCTCGTGCGCGAGGCCGTCCGGCGGTGCCGCGGCGGGGGCGCCCCCGGTTAGGTCCGGGCCCCGGCGGGCTCGGCGTGCCGCCTCGAACCGATCGAGATCACCACCCAGCCCTACCCCGGTTTCCCGACTGACCTTCAGGCGCAGATGATGGCCCTCCTGGCCCTCGCCG
>JAPKHB010000104.1 GCA_026647295.1 Planctomycetota bacterium
GGGGGGGCGTGGGGCGGCGAGATCTATCGACCGGAGCCTGGCTCCGTAGGTGAATTCGAGAGGGCCCAGAAGGCGACGGTGGTCGCGCTCACGCTCAAGAGGCCGCGCCCCGGCACGGGGATCAGGTTCCCGTAGGGGCGCGGCGGGGCGTAGGGGCGGTCCTCGGGCGCGATCCGGCTCGGGTCGAGCAGGCCGAGCAGGTCGCCGCCGGCGGCGTCGTGGACGGCGATGCCCTCGGGCAGGGGCACCAGCACCTCGCCGCGCGTGAGCAGCGCCCGGCCGTAGGGCCGCGCGCCAAAGCCGGTGGCGGCGGGCCGGGCCCAGCGGTCGGCCAGGGTGAGGGCCTCGCGCGCCACCACCAGCGGGCCGGGCGGGTCGCGCCCCTGGGTCTGGCCCACGAAGTACAGCAGCGGGCCGTCGCCGTGGCCGCCCGGGCGCACGCCCGCCAGGTGTTCGGCCGCGAAGTTGGAGAACGACCAGGTCCGGTGCGTCATCCGCCCGTCGAAGGCGCGCATCAGGCGCTCGCGCCCGAGCGGCCGGTCGAAGAGCACGATGAACTGCTCGCCGTCGGTGGGCAGCAGGAACACGCGCCCGCCGTCGATGACCGGCGGCTCGTTCAGGAAGGTGACCGGCCGGTCCGACTCGTCGGGGGCGTTGGAGACCCGGCGGTTGCCGCGTTCGGTCTCCACCGCGCGGTTGTAGCGGTAGACCCAGTGCGGGCGCCCGTCGTCGGCGTCCACCGCGGCCGCGATGCCCAGGGCCGTGCCGACCACCACGCGGCCGCAGGCCGCCGCCGGCGAGGTGGGGATCACCTCGTCCACGCGGCCGCGGCGCACGGGCGTGCCGGTGCCCAGGTGGACTTGCAGCACCAGGCGCCCGTCCGTTGGCGCGAGCGCGTAGAGCCAGGCGTCCCAGCGGTCGGTCGTGGCCTGGCTCGGCCGGATCCCCGCGACCCAGACCTTCCCGGCGTAGTACAGCGGCGCCCCGTACAGGCGGGCGTCCGCCGGCACGGTCGGGCCCAGGCCGAGCGCGGCGCTCATCGGCCCCCCGGCGCTCCAGGAGGGCTCGAGGGCGGTCCCGTCGAAACGGAAGGCCTGGACGTGGTCCTGGCGCGCGGCGAGTTCCTCGGGCTGCTCGTCGGTGGGGAAGGCGGCGCCGTCGGGCACCGCCGCCAGCACGAGCGCCGCGCCGTCGCCGGCCGCGCCGGGGACGATCGTGAGCGCGTGGCCCTCGAGCAGGCCGAAGCGCCGGCGCCGGTCCACGTCGGTGTCCTCGCCGATGCCGCCCGGACGCGCCTGGGGGAAGGCGGTGAGCGCCGGCGCGACCGCGTAGCGTCCGGTCGCGGCCTCCATCACGTGCAGCCGCTCGCCGTCGTTCACGAAGACGAGGTGGCCGTAGGCGACGGCGCGGGGGGGCAGCCAGGCGCTCGGCCGGTCGGGCTCGTCCCGGCGCGGGTCCTCCTGGTCGGCCAGCCCGCCGTCGGGCAGCGGCGGCAGGACCCAACGCAGCGTGAGGTCGGCCCCCAGCGCGGCGGCGCGCGCCGCGCGCGTGCGGTCCCCACCGGTCGTCAGCCAGTCCGCGGGCGGCGGCGTCGCTCCGAGGCCCCGGCGCGCGAGCGCGTCGTGCGCCTCCGCCACCTGCGAGGCGTCGCGGCGGTCCGCCGCGCGCAGGCCCGCCGTCACCGCCTCGGCCTCGGCGCCGTGCGCCCCCAGCGCGGCGGCCACGCGGCGGTGGCGGGCGGCGATCCAGGGCGCGAGGGCCTCGTCGGGCGCCTCGCTCGCCGCGTCCAGGTCCTCGAGTTGCTCGAGCCAGCCCAGGGCCCGGTCCGGGTCGCCGGCCTCGAGCGCGAGGTCCGCCAGCAGCAGGGCCGCGCGGCGTCCTTCCTCGAGCGCGAGGAAGCGCGCCGCCACCTCGCGCAGCCGCACCGGGTCGCGGCGCGCGAGCCCCTGGGCGAGCAGGCGCTCCGCGCTCGGACCCCACTCGCGCGCGTAGGCCTCGCGCCCGGGCGGGGGCAGTGCGGCGAGCGCGAGGCGGGCGTGGATCCACGCGCCCTCGTACACCGCCGAGCCCTGGACGGGCACCACGTAGGGGGCGGCGTCGGCCGGGTTCTCGCGGCTGACCGCCTGGTCGACCAGTTCCTGGAGCGCGCGCACGGCGCGGCCCCACTCCCCGTCCAGGCCCGCCTGGCGGGCCTCGCCCAGGCGCGCCTCGACCCACTCGGAGTGGGCGTGGATGAAACTGAAGTTCTTGTCCGGCGTGGGGGCCGGCCGGGGGGGCTCCTCGCGTGCCTGGGCGGGGGCGCGCAGCAGCAGCAGGGCCAGGCCCAGGGGCGCGAGCCGCAGGAGCGAAAGGGACGGGCGCCGGCCGAACATGGCGGCATCCTCGCATGCGGCCCGGCCCCGGCCACCGCCGCTGGCGCCGCCCGGCCCGGCGGGCGGCCGGCCCCACCCCCGGCCCCGTGCCGACCGAAGGGTCGGGCGGGGCCCGACGGCGTATGCTCCCGGCGCGGCGCCCGGCGCCCGGGGCCCTCGGAGGAACGTCATGAGGTCGCAGGCCATCGAGCGCGTCCGGGCGCGCGAGGTGCTCGACTCGCGCGGCAACCCGACGCTGGAGGTCGAGGTACGGCTCGCCGGCGGGGCGTGCGGCCGGGCCATCGTGCCCAGCGGCGCGAGCACCGGGGCGCACGAGGCGCTCGAGTTGCGCGACGGCGGCGCGCGCTTTGGCGGCCGCGGCGTGCGCCGCGCCGTCGCGCACGCCGAGGGGCCGCTCTTCGACGCGGTGCGCGGGCAGACGGCCCAGGACCTCGCCGCGGTGGACGCGGCGCTCAAGGCCGCGGACGGCACCCCGGCGCTGGCGCGGCTCGGCGCCAACGCGGTGCTCGGCGTGTCGCTCGCCGCCGCCCACGCGGCGGCGGCCGCCCGCGGGCAGCCGCTCTGGGCGCTGCTCGCCGAGGCCTTCGGCAACCCGGCGCCGCGCCTGCCGGTGCCGATGCTCAACGTGCTCAACGGCGGGGCTCACGCCGACAACGGCCTGGACGTGCAGGAGGTGATGATCGCGCCCGTGGGCTTCGAGGGCTTCGAGCGCGCGCTCCAGGCCGGCGTCGAGGTCTACCACGCCCTCAAGGCCCTGCTCGCCGAACGGGGGCTCTCCACGGCCGTGGGGGACGAGGGGGGCTTCGCCCCGCGCGTGGCGACGAACCTGGACGCCGTGGACCTCGTGGCGCTCGCCGTCGAGCGGGCCGGCTACGACCTTGGCCGGGAGGTGTTCCTCGCCCTGGACGTGGCGGCCACGGAGTTCTTCCGGGACGGGGCCTACCGCTTCGAGGGGGCGGCCCTCGACGCCGGCGGGCTGATCGAGCGCTACGAAAGGTGGGCCGCGCGCCACCCGATCTACTCCCTGGAGGACGGCCTGGCCGAGGACGACTGGAGCGGCTGGGCCGAACTCACGCGCCGGCTCGGAGGACGCATGCAACTCGTGGGCGATGACCTCTTCGTCACCAGCCCCGAGCGGCTGGCCCGCGGCGTGCGCGCCGGCGCCGCCAACGCCGTGCTCGTCAAGCCCAACCAGGTCGGCACGCTCACCGACACCTTCCGCTGCGTGGGGGACGCCTACGCCGCCGGCTACGGGGCGGTCCTCTCCCACCGTTCCGGCGAGACGGAGGACACCTCGATCGCCGACCTGGCCGTGGCCCTGGCGACCGGCCAGATCAAGACGGGCGCGCCCTGCCGCGGCGAGCGCACCGCCAAGTACAACCGCCTCCTGCGCATCGCCGAGGCGCTGGGGGCGGGGGGCCCGCCCGCGCCCTACGGCCTGCGCGCCGGCGCGCCCGCCGCGCGGGGGCCATGAGCCGGCGCCCCGGGTCCGACCCGCAGGTGCTGCTGCCGGCGCCCGGGCGCCCCGCGGCGGCGCTCCCCCCCGGCATCGGGCTCCTGGGCGTGCTGGGGCTCGTGATCCTGCTGTCGAGCACGCTGCCGTCGCTGCGCCAGCACCTCGCGCTCAAGCGCGCGCACCAGCGGCTCGCGCGCGAGGTGACCGAGACCGCGGCGCGCACGGAGGCCCGCCGCCAGGAGTTGCGCAACGCGGGCCAGGAGTCCTTCCTGCGGGCCCGGGCCCAGCGCCAACTCCTGGCCCAGGGGGCCCGCTACCTGCGCGAACGCGACGCGCGCCTGGCCCGGGCCCGCGCGGCCGCGCCCGCCGAGGACGGCGTCCCGGCCCCGGCCCGCTGACCGCGCGCGCGCCGGCCCGCGCCCGCCGGGGGGCCCGCGCGGGGGGCGGGCGGATCGCGGGCTCGTTCGCACTTCGTTCGCATCCTGCGCCCCCGCAGGGCGCCCGCGGCCCGGGTGCCTTCGGGGGACCGGCCCTCCGACCCGGGGCGGGCTCGCCCGGGGCCGGGGCTACGATTGCCCGGATGCGCCTGCGTCCGCTCGACGGCGACCGGCGGCCCCGCCTCCCCGGCCGGCGCCGGCTCAAGTCGATCCAGGTCCTGCCCACCCTGATCACCGCCTGCAACCTGCTGGCGGGAACCCTGGCCCTTTCGTACCTCGTGGACGCGGCCGGCGTGGCCGACCTCGTCGCCCGCGAGCGGCTGCTGCTCAAGGCCGCCTGGCTGATCTTCGTGGGCATGTTCTGCGACGCGCTGGACGGCCGCATCGCCCGACTCACGCGCACCACCTCCGCCTTCGGGGCGCAACTGGACAGCCTGGCCGACGTGGTGACCTTCGGCGTGGCCCCCGCGCTCCTGGCCAAGGCGGTGCTCGGGCTCGCCTTCCCGGCCCTGGCGGGCCGGCTGCTCTTCGGCCTGTGCCTCGTGTACGTGACGGGCGCCGCGCTGCGCCTGGCCCGCTACAACGTCGAGTCGGCCCGCGCCGACGAAGGCGCCGGCGCGCACGTGACCCGCATCTTCCGCGGGCTGCCGAGCCCCGCGGCCGCCGGTGTGATCGCCGCGCTGGTCGTGCTGCACGGCGAGCAGGGACTGCGCTGGGCGGACGCCGGGTGGCTCGCGGCCCTGATGCTCGCCCTCACTCCCCTCCTCGGGCTGCTCATGATCTCGCGCATGCCCTACAGCCACCTGCTCAACCGCTACTTCGACGGCAGCCAGCCCCTCCTGCGGATCCTCGTGCTGATCGCCACCGCCTTCCTCGGCGTGGCCTACTTCGAGTGGACGGTCGCGGGTCTGTTCCTGGCGTACGCGGCCTCCGGGCCGCTCCTCACCCTCATCGAGCGCTGGAGCGGCTGGCCCGAGTGGGTCGAGCGCGAGGAGGAAGACGAGGAGGTGCTCGTCGCGGCCGAGGGCGCAGACGACGGCGAGCCCGCCGCGCCGGACGGCGCCCCCGCCGCGGACCCCGACGAGGGCGTGGGCCCGCGGCGCCAGGGAGCGCAGTGAACGTCACGCGGGTCTTCGTCGCCCTGGGCACCGACCGCCCCGAGCCGCTGGCGATCCTCGGGCGGGCGCTGGAGGCGATCGAGGCGGCGGGCGCCGCGGTCGTGCAGGCCGCGCGCGTGGTCCGCGGCCCCTACCTCGGGCCCGACCAGCGCCCCGACCCCGCGCACCCGCCGATCCACAACACGGTGGTCGAAGTGCGGACCGCCCGGCGCCCCGAGGACCTGCTCGGCCGCCTCGCCCAGGTCGAGCGGGCGCTGGGCCGCGGGCCGGGCGCGGCCGCGCGGGTCCTCGACCTCGACCTCCTCGCCTATGGCGCCGAGCGGCGTTCGGGGGGGCCGCTCGCGTTGCCCCACCCGCGCGCGTTCGAGCGCGCCTTCGTGCTGGGCCCCTGGGAGGAGATCGCCCCCGAGGCCCGGGTCGCGGCGGCGCCCGGCGCCCCCGCGCGGCGCCTGGTCGAGCACCGGGCCGCCCTCCTCGCCCGCGCCCCGGAGCGCTTTGCCTGCCTGGCGGCCGGCCCCGCGCCGCCGCTGCCGGCGCGCCGGGGGACGGTGCGCCGGCTCGCGGACCGCGCGGCCCTGTCCGCCTGGCGCGCCACCCAGGCGGGCGTGGTCGGCCTCGTGCCCACCCTGGGCGCGTTGCACGAAGGCCACGCGGCGCTGCTGCGCCGCGCGCGCGCCGAGTGCGACGCCGTGCTGGCGACGATCTTCGTCAACCCGCTCCAGTTCGGGGCCGGCGAGGACTACGCCCGCTACCCGCGCACGCTCGCCGACGACGTCGCCCGGCTCGAGGCGGCCGGGGCCGACGCGGTGTACCTGCCCGAGCCCGCGGACCTGTACCCGCCGGGATTCTCGACCTTCGTGGTGCCCGAGGGCTTCGAGCGCTACGAGGGCGCGCGCCGGCCCGGGCACTTCCGCGGCGTCGCCACCGTGGTCGCCAAGCTCTGGCTGCGCGCGCGGCCCGGCCGCGTCTACTTCGGCTGCAAGGACGCGCAGCAACTCGCGTTGGTCCGGCGCCTCCGGGCGGACCTGGACCTCGAGGGCGAGGTCGTCGCCTGCGCCACGGTGCGCGAGGCCGACGGCCTGGCCCGCTCGAGCCGCAACCGCTACCTCGACGCCGCCGAGCGGGCCCGCGCCGCGGCCCTGCCGCGCGCGCTCGACGGCGTCGCCGCCCGCGCCGCCGCCGGCGAGGCCGCGGCGGAGGGGCTGTGCGCCCCGGCGCACGCCGAGTTGGCCGGGGCCGGGCTCGAGGTCGAGTACCTCGCCCTGGTGGACGCCGAGACCTGCGCGCCGCTCGCGCGCCTGGACGCGCCGGCGCTCGTGCTCGCCGCCGCGCGCGCCGGCGCGACGCGGCTGCTGGACAACCGCTGGGTGGCCCGGCCGCCCGCGGGCGGGGAGGCGGCGTGATGCGGCGCGGGCCCGCCCTCCCGCTGCTCGCCGCCGCGTTCGTCGCCGCGCTCGGCGCGCGCCCCGGCGGGCCGACGCCGGCCCACGCCGACGAGGCCTGGGAGACCGAGGTCGAGGTGTACCTGTGCGACCGCGACCCCGAGCCCCTGCGCCGCGCGCTCGCGGGGGAGGTCGTGGAGGAGCAGGACGCGATGGTGCGCGGCGGGTCCCAGGCCGAGCCGCGTTGGCTGCGCGTGAGCGCGGCGCCGGTGTGGGACGAGGAAGGCGGCCTAGAGGGCGGCGTGCTGGTGCTGCGCGACATCTCGGCCGGGCGCCGGCTCCGGGAGCGGGACTTCGAGATGGCCCTGGCCGCGCGGGTGCAGCAGCGCTTCTTCCCGGCCCGCCCGCTCGAGGCCCCCGCCCTTTGGGCCGCGGGCCTCGTGTTGCCGGCGGCGGAGACCTGCGGGGACTACTACGACGCCTTCGTCCTGCCCGGCGGGCGCGTGTGCCTGGCCGTCGGCGACGTGAGCGGGCACGGCTTCGGGCCGGCGCTGGTCATGGCCGAGGTGCGGGCCTACCTGCGTTCGCTGGCCGCGGCCGAGCCGGACCCCGGGCGGGTGCTCGGACGCATCAACGAACTCCTGCTCGCCGACCTGGGCGGGGACCTCTTCGTGACCCTGTTGCTGGTCGTGGTGGAGGGGGACGGGACCCGCCTGCGCTACGCGAGCGCCGGGCAGACGGCCGCAAGCGTCCTGCGGGCCGACGGCGTTCCCAAGGGGAGCCTGGGTCCGCTCGGGCCGCCGCTCGGCCTCTTCGAGGGCCGCGTCTGGCCGACCCGTGACGGGCCCGCGCTTGCGCCCGGCGACACCCTCGTGCTGATGACCGACGGGGCCCCGGAGTGCCCCGCGCCCGACGGCGCCCTGCTCGGGGAGGAGCGCCTCCTCGCCGCGGCCCGGGCCGGCGCGGGGGAGGAACCCGACCGCCTGCTCGCCCGGCTCACGCGCACCGTCGTCGGCCACCGCGGGCCGGACCCCGCCCGGGACGACGTCACCTTCCTGGTGGCCCGGGTGCGGGGCGCGCCCGCGGCGGGGCCGCGCGCGCCGCGCACCTCCCTCACCGCGAGCGCCTGATGCGCTCGGGGGCGATGCCGGCCGCGGCGAGCAGGGGATCGACCTCCAAGAGGAAGCGCCGCCCGTCCTGCACGTAGCCGGCGGTCGGCCGCAGGTCGGGCCGGCGCGCGGTGAACCAGGCGTTGAGCCGGGCCATGAAGAGTTCACGGGCGAGCTTGGCCGCCATCGAGGCCCAGCCCACCGCGAGCGCCCGCCGGTCCCCGCCGGTGAGGAAGTGGAAGACCAGCCGGCGGTCGGGAAGGCGCACGTCGTAGGACCAGGCCCCCGGCGCGGCCGGCCGGTCCCAGACGCGGGCGAAGGGGAAGATCCCCTCCAGGTAGGCGCGGTAGTCCTTGCGCCCGCCGTGGCGGTCCACCAGCACCTCGGCGTCCTCGCCGGGGTGCCGGTCCAGGATCGACAGCAGGAGCGTCGCGCAGTACAGGCCGAGGACGCGGGCCTTGGAGCCCCAGCGCCGTAGGTCGCCGTTCCACTCGGCCACGTCCACCGGCAGCACGCGCAGGTCGAGCGCGCTCACGCCGCGGGCGCGAAAGGCGCCTTCGAGCGGCCCGGTCCAGGGGTAGCGCGGGACGCCGGCGGCGGCGAGGTCGCCAAACCAGGGCACGCCGGCGTAGTCGCCCGCGGCGCGGTCGCTGAAGCGTCGCAGCAGGTCCTCGAGGTTGGCGGGCGGCGGCTGGTCGGCGGCCGCCGCGAACGCCCCCACGCCCCGGGCCAGCCCGCCGAGCCCGTGGCGCGCCCGCACCTGCTTGGAGTCGTCCACCGGAACGGGGAGCGCCGGGGGCGGGCGCGTGCGCGGGGCCTCCCCCGCGCGGCAGACCAGGCCCGCCAGCCGCGCCCGCAGGTCGAGCGGCTCCGGGCCCGGCTCGGCGGCCTCGAGCCGCAGCGCCACCGCCCCGATCACGATCGGCCCCAGCAGCGGGCCGTAGCCGGCTTCGTCGACGCCCAGCTGCAGCATGGCCCTTCCTACCCTACGCGCGGGACCCCCAGGGCGCCGAGCGCCTCGGCCGCCTGTTCGGCCAACGCGCGCCGGGCCGCGCTCCCGCCGTCGGCGCGGGCGGGCAGCGCGGGGGCGACCCGGACGCGCACGTCCCCGGCGCGGCGCGGGGCCAGCGCGCCGCGGGGCATCAGTTCGAAGGTGCCCCGCAGGGCCACGGGCTGGACGGGCAGCCCCGCCGTCAGGGCGAGTTCGAAGGCGCCGGCCTTGAGCGGCGCGAGGCGGCCGTCGGCGCTGCGCGTCCCCTCGGGAAACACGATCGGCGAAAGGCCCAGCGCGCGGGCGCGCCGCGCGGCCCCCTCCAGGAGGCGCGCGCCGGAGCGCGCGCGGGAGCGGTCGATCAGGAAGTGGCCGGCGAACCAGGCGAACCAGCCGATGAACGGCAGGCGCAGCAACTCGCGCTTGAGCACGAAGCGGGCCGGGCCGGGGAAGGCCGCGAGCAGCGCCGGCGGGTCCAGGTAGGAGGCGTGGTTGGCCACGAGCAGGCGCGGCTCGCCCGGGGCGAGGTGCTCGGCGCCCTCCAGCGTGACGCCGACCCCGGCCGCCCCGAGCAGCCCGCGGGCCCAGAGCCGGGCCACGGCGTGGGTCGCCCCGCCCCGGCGCGGGCCGAACACCAGGGCGAAGGCCGCCATCAGGAACAGGAGGGCCGTCCACCAGAACGCAAACCAGAGCCAACACGCCGCGCGCACGCGCCCGAGCGCGCCCGGCGCCGGCGGCGGGGCCGGCGCGGGGGTCAGAACAGCCCCACCGCCTGGCCGGTCTCGTCCAGGTCGATCTGCTCAAGGGCCGGGCTCGAGCCCAGGCCGGGCATGGTCATCATGGTGCCGCACAGCGGGTAGAGGAACCCGGCGCCGGCCGCCAGGCGCACCTCGCGCACCGGGAGGCGGAAGCCCTGGGGCCGGCCCTTTTGCTGGGGGTCGTGCGAAAGGGAGAGGTGCGTCTTGGCCATGCAGATCGGCAGCCCGCCGTAGCCTTGCGCCTCGTGGCGTTCGATGTCCCGGGCCGCCTGCGGCAGGAAGTCCACGCCGTCGGCGCCGTACATCCGGCGCGCGATCGTCTCGATCTTCTCGCGGACGGGACGGTCGAGCGGGTACAGGTGGGCGAAGCGGCCCCCGGCCTCGCAGGCGCCCTCGATGGCCTCGGCGATCGCCAGGCCCCCGGCGCCGCCCTGGGCGAAGACCTCGCTCACCTCGCAGGCGTAGGCGCCGGCCGCGCGGGCCGCCTGGGTGATGGCCGCGTACTCCGCCGGCGTGTCGGTCGGGAAGCGGTTGATGGCGACCACGACGGGGATGCCGTGGGCGCGCACGTTGGCGACCTGCTGGGCGAGGTTGGGCAGGCCGGCGGCGAGCGCGTCCAGGTCCTCGCGCAGCAGGCCGGGGTCCAGGGGCTTTCCGGGCACGATGCGGAAGCGCCCGCTGTGCATCTTGAGCGCGCGCACCGTGCAGACCAGGAGCGCGGCGCTGGGCACGAGCCCCGAGGCACGGCACTTGATGTTGAAGAACTTCT
>JAPKHB010000105.1 GCA_026647295.1 Planctomycetota bacterium
CCAGCGGACCCCCGGCGAAGACCGCCCCGCGCCGCGGCACGAAGTGCTTGAGCGCCCCGGCCGCGAAGACGAGGCACGGCCGCCGGGCCACCCAGCGCGCGAGCAGGCGGCGGCGCCGGTCCGGGAGGGTGTAGGCGCGCACGCGCGGCTCGAGCGCCTCGGCGCGCCGGGCGATCGCGTCGAAGTCCCCCTTCGCCACGTGCCCGGGGTGGCGCACCAGCACGAGGTGGACACGCGCGGCGCCGGCCATGGGCGCGCTAGGACCGGCGGTAGCGCCAGTGGCGCGGCTTGCCCTCTGCCATCCACGCGACGGCCTGGGCGATGCGGCGGGCCCGCGTCTCGGGCTTCCGGGCCTCGGTGATCCACTCCAGGTACTCGCGCTGGTGCGAGGGCGCGAAGGCGGCGAAGGTCGCCTTCGCCGCGGGCGCGGCGGCGAGCGCGGCCTTGAGGTCGGCGGGTACGCGCCGGGGCGCCTTCTTCGCCGCCGGCGCCCGCGGGGCCTTGACGCCGGCCTCGTTGAGCCGGGCCACCTGGCGGATCAGGTCGACGAGCACCGCGGCCGGCGGCAGGTCCTTCAGCGTGGCGGCCTTGAGCGCGGAGAGGTTCGAGACGCCGGCCTTTGCGAGCACCCCCGGGGGCGCCTTGACCAGGCGGGCCTTCCACAGCCCGAAGGCCACGTGGCGCTGGAACGCCGCCATGCTCCCGAGGATGCCGTGGTGCTCGAAGTGCGGCACGCCCCACTTGATCGTTTCGACCAACCGGGGACAGGCGCGGTGGAAGGCGGCGCGCAGGCGGCGCAGGATCGGCTGGGCGAAGGGGGGCGCCGCCTCGACGTAGGCGTCCACCCGGTCGAGCGTGGTGGGCATGGGGCCTCCGCAGGGGGCCGGACGGCCGGGCGTGGCGCGCCGGCCGCCCAACCGTACCCTGGCCGGCATGACGGCGCGCCCCTACGGCCAGCAGCGGGAGATGGAGGACCGCAGCATGCAGGGGACCTTGGCCGCCCAGGCGGAGATGATCTTCCCGCTGGAGCGGCCGCTGCTCGAGCGCCTGGGCTTTGGCGCGGCGCGGCGGCTGCTCGACCTGGGCTGCGGGACCGGCCAGTTCGCCGGGCGCGTGGGCCAGGCCTTCCCCGGCCTCCAGGTGACGGGGCTGGACCTCTTCCCGGGGCACGTCGAGACCGCCCGGGCGCTTTGGCCCCGCGCGGAGCACCCCTGGCTCGACTTCGCCGTCGGAGACGCCACGGCCACGGGGCTTTCCCCCGCGTCCTTCGACCTGGTGACCGTTCGGCACATGCTCCAGGCGGTCCCCGAGCCCCCGGCCGTGCTGGCCGAGGCCCACCGTCTCCTGGTGCCCGGGGGGCGCTTCTACGCCCTGGCCGAGGACTACATGGGGATCCTCGTGGACACCGACGACGCCGACGCCCGGGACCTGTTCCTGGACGCCGAGCCCGGGGCCCAGGCGGCCGGGACGCAACTCTTCCACGGCCGGCGCCTGTTCCGGGAACTCGGGGCGGCGGGCTTCGGGGAGGTGGCGGTCCACCCCCTGGTGGTGGACACGCTCAACGCCCCCCGGGAGACCTTCGCCCGGATGCTCGAGCACTGGCGGGACGGCTACACCGGCTTCATGGCGGGCGCCCTTGGCGTCGCTCCGCCCGCCGCCCGGGCGCGCTTTGACGCCCTGATCGCCGCCGTCCGCGACCCCTCCCGCTACGCCTGCTGGCTCCTGCTGGGGGTGACGGGGGTGCGCGGCGCGGGTCCCGCGCCGTAGGCGGCCCGCGTCCGGGCGCCGGGGGCCCTGCGGGATTCTTCGCCATTGACCCGGGTGGGAGCGGGTTGCAAGAATGCAAGGCGGACGGGCACGAGCGCATTCCCTACCCCTTGCGCGACCCCGTCTGGGACTGGAGGCGGCATGGTTGTGGTGAACGAGGGTGCCGGGAGGCTTCCCCGGCGCTCGTTGCTCCTGTTCTTCCTGGGCCTGGTGGTGGGCGGGGGTCTCGCCTGGATCATCATCATGGCGACCGGCGTCCCGCCCGGCCCGGTGCGTGTGCGGTTCTTCAACGGGCACAACTCGAACGCCCCGGCGCTCAAGGTGGAGGCCTACGCGGCGGAGGGGGACGCGGCGCCGGCCAGGACCGTGCAGTGGGCGAGTTCCGTCCTGCCGCCCTGGCGCTACGCGCTGGACAACCTCGACGATGGCGACTACACGCGCCTCGACCTGTGGGTCGATGGAGCCCTCCTCAAGAGCTTCCGGCTCACCGACGTTCAGACACAGACCGGTGATGCGAACGCCTCGAAGCTCGGGGAACTCTTCATCTTGAGGATCGACCGAGGCGGCAAGGACTACTCGGTGGGCTTGACGTACGTCTCCGGAACGGGGAACACGCCGAACCGCTCCATCGTCTGGGACCAGCCCTGATGGGACGCATGGGGGCGTGGCGAAACGTATCCGTTCGGGGGTCGGAGGTCGGGACGTACGGCGCACCGGGAGGGGGCGCTCGGGGCCCTTCGTCGTCCTCGCGTGGAACGACCACGCGTCGTCCTCCTCATGTCCCCTCCGCACCCCTCCGGGCGCGCCGATGGCGCAAGAAGGTCGCGGGTTCCCCCAATCGGAGGGAGGGCTCCCGCGTCGGACGCGCCGCGCGAGGCCGAAGAGGCTGAACGGGTACGGCGAAACGCATCCGGCCCCGTCGCCGCTTTGCAGGGGTGAAGGCGGGCGCATCGGCCTACTCGATGGCCGGCTCCCGCGGCCGCCTTCCGGACCCCGGAGGCCCGGCCGTGCCGCCCCGGCAGATCCACTTCCGCCGCCGTTCCCCCTGCCCCTGCGGGCGGATCGGGTCGGCGCCCGAGGTGCCGCCGGGGGCGCGGTCGGGCCCGGCCACCGGAGGGACGGTGTGACCCGCTTCGCGCTGCTACCCGCCATCCTGCTGATGCTGGCGGGCGTGGGTGCCCTCCCGGCGCGGGGGGATCCCGGAGAAGAGGCGTACGCCGAGGCGCTCAAGGCGCTGTCCGAACAGCGCTTTCGCCAGGCGGACGCGCACTTCGCCACCGCGGCCGCGCGCGCCCGTGAGGCGGGCGACGCCGCCCGGGAGGCCGACGCCCTGCTCGGCCGCAGCCAGTGCCTGGACGCCCTCGGCGACCTGTACGGCTATCGCGAGGTGACCGAGGAACTCCTCGCCGTGCAGCGCCGCCTCGGCCAGGTGGACGCGGCGTGGCGGACGGAGGCTGACCTGGGGGCCGTCCTGGGCCTCCTGGGAAACCCGGCCCGGGCCGCGTGGCACCTCGGGCGGGCGGTCGCGGCCTTCGAGGAGGCCGGTGACGCCGAGGCCCTGGTGCGGGGGCTGGCCATGCTGGTGCCCTTCCGGGTCGCGTCGGGGGACCTGCGCCGGGCTCTACAGGACGCCGAGCGGGCCGTGCACCTCGGAAAGGAGCGACTCGCCGCGGTCGCGCCCGGGAGTGACGCGCTTCCCGGCGCAATCGTCGACCTTGCGCACGCCTACTCCGCGCGCGCGCACCTGTCGCTGGAGGTGCATGACGGATCGCGCGCCGCCGAGGATCTGCGCGAGGGTCTCACCCTCCTGTCCCGGCTCACGGGGGTCTGGCGCATGCAGGCGGAACTCAAGGCCTCCCTGGCGACGGCGCTGGCGCTCGCTCGGCACGACGCGGAACTGGAGGAGCCCCGGCAGGTCCTCATCGAGGTCCTGGACGAGTACCAGCGCCAAGGCGATCCGCTCGGCTCCGTGCCCCCGTTGCTGGCCCTGGCCGAGATCGAGTCCCGGCGCGGGGACCACGGCGCGGCGCAGCGCCATCTGCAGCAGGCCCGATCGCTCGCCCCCGCGGAGGGCGCCGCGGCCTTGGACGCGATCCTGGGGCTCTCGACCGTGCTGCGGCTGCGGGGCAAGCACGCCGAGGCGGTGGCGCACGCCGCCGAGGCCCGCGCCCTGGCCGCGAAGATCGGGGATCCCCGGCGCATCGAGCGGGCGCTGACCGCCAGCGCGGAGGTCGCGCTCGCCGCCGGCGACGCGGGTGCCGCACTCGACTTCGCCCAGGCGGCGGCGCGGGCCGAGGCGCGCCTGGACGAGGGGGAGGCGGAGGAGCACTTCCTGGCGTCGGCGGTGTTCCGCGGCGAGTTGACGGACGTGGGGGTGGAGGCGGCGCTGCGCAAGCGCCGCCTGGACCACGCCGTCGCCTTCCTGGAGCGCGGCCGCGCCGCGGGGCTGCTCGACAGCCTCGGCGAACGCGAGGCCCTGCGCCAGGTCCAGGTGGCGCCGGAACTCCTCGCGGCCTACTGGAAGGCCAGGGAACGCCACAACGCCGCGCGGCACACGACCCAGGCCGCCCGCGAGCAGGGCCGGCGGGAGGCCATCCGCGAGGCGCTCGGGCAGGAGGCCGTCGCCCGCGCCGAGTACCTGCGTTTTTCGCAGGCGGTGCAGCGCGAGTTGCACGCCGGCTCCCGGGTGCGCTTCGCGGTGGCGCAGGAACTCGAGCCCATCCAGCGCGTGCTCCGGCCCGGGGAGGCGCTGGTCCTGTACGAGTTCCTGCCCGCGCGGCTGGTCGCCGTCGTGGTGACGAAGGCCGGCGCGCGGGCGGTCGATCTGGCGGTCAAGGGCGCGGCCGCGGCGGTGGGCGAGGGGGCGCCCGCGCCGGCCGGTCCGGTCACCCTGGGCGACCTTGCCGCGCTCATCGAGCGGCTGGAACGGGGGGGGCAGGAAGCGCCCACGGAGCAGGCGACGGCCGACCTCGCCAAGGCGCGGGCCTGGCTCCTGGACGCGCTCCGGCTGGGCCCCGAGGTCCACACGCTGCTGCTCTCGCCCGACGGCGCGCTCGCCCAGGTCCCCTTCCCGGCCCTGCTCGCCCTCGACCCCGAGGCGGCGGGGCGCCGCGTCGTGCTGGTCCCCTCCGGGAGCGTCCACGCGCTCCTGCTCGAGGCCGCCGGGCTGCGGGGGCGCCGCACCCTGGCCGTCGCCGACCCGCTCTACACGGCGCGGCAGGTCGAGGTCCACCAGACCCTCACCCGCGGGGACGCGACGCTCGCGCCCCTGCTCCACGCGCAGGAGGAGGTCGCCGCCTTCACGACCGAGACCGACCGCCGCCTGCTCGGGCCCGAGGCCACCGAGGAGCGCTTCGTGGCCGCGCTCTCGGAGGAGCGGCGCTGGCGGGCGATCCACTTCTGCTGCCACGGGCTCATCGACTACCGCCACCCGCAGTTCTCGGCGCTGGCCATCACGCCGGGCGAGACCAGCGACGGCTTCCTCTCGCCCATCGAGATCATGCACCTGCGCATGCCGGCCGACCTCGTGGTGCTCTCGGCGTGCTCGACGGGGCTCGGGCCGACGCGCGGGGGCGAGGGGGTGCTCGGCTTCGTGCGGGCCTTCCTCGTGGCCGAGGCGGCGCGGGTCCTGGTGAGCCTGTGGAAGGTCGACGACGAGGCGACCAAGGAACTGATGGTGCGCTTCTACGCGGCGTGGAGCCGCCCGGAGGCCGAGGGGGGCGGGGACGTGGGCGCCGCGCTGCGCGCCGCCCAGGACCACGTGCGCCGCGAGCCCCGCTGGGCCCACCCCTATTACTGGGCCGCCTGGGTGCACTGGGGCCTGCCTTGACCCGCCCCCTGGCACGGCCCGGCGCGTGGCGTTAGGGTGTCCCGCGGTGGCCGGTTGTCGGGCCGCGGAAGGGACGTTGCCGATGGGATCGACGGGGAGGGCGTCAGGGCGGCCCGGGACCGCCGGTGTGTGCGGCGGGGGCTGGATGGGGGGGCTGATCCTCACGGCGAGCCTGCTGCTCGTTTCGGGCGCCGGCCCGCTCGCCCCGCGCGGGGCCGGGGCCGCGCCGAAGGAGGGGCCGGGCGTGGCCTCGATCCGCAAGCTCCTGGACGGGGGCGACGCGGAGAAGGCCCTCTCGACCTGTTACGCCGCCCTGGAACACGACGCGGCGAGCGTGGACCTCCTCGCCCTGGGGAGCGAGGCGGCCGAGAAGGCCGGCCGCGCCGACGAGGCCCTCTGGCTTGCGCAACTGGCCTTGCGGGCGGCGCGGGAGGCCGCGAGCCCCGCCCCGCTCCAGCGGGCGCTCGAGGCGCGCGTGCGGACGCTGGATCCGCTGCCCGAGGCCGAGCGGGCGCCGCTGGACGACTACGCCCGCCAGCTCTTCGACCTGGCGCAGGCGTGCACGAAGCGCAAGCTCTACGCCAACGCCGTGGACTTCTACGAGCGCTGTGCGGCGACGCCGCTCGCGGCGGCGGCGACCGAACAGCTCGAGAAGCTGTACGGCAACGCCAAGGCCGTGGACGCGCTGCTGGCCTCGGGCATCGACGTCCCGCTGCGCCTGCGCCGGGCCCGGGCCGCCGCGCGCCTGGCGAAGGAGGACGCCAAGTACGCCACCTGGGAGAACGCCCGGAAGCTCAAGGGCGAGAACTACACCGTCGTCACCAACGCCGGCTACGAGCTCGGGGCCGCCGTGCTCGACGCGATGGAGCAGGCGAACCGCTTCTACCGCGTGGTGTTCCAGCACAAGCAGCGCGGGGGGGCCACGGCGCGCTGCACGATCCGCCTCTACGCCACCCGGGCCGAGTTCGAGGAGCACGAAGGCGTGCAGGACCCGAACCTCGTGGGGTTCTACTCGCTCAAGAACTACGTCGCCTGCTACGACCCGCGCAGCGTCGGCGGGCCGCTGGCGGGCCTGTGGGAGACCCTCTTCCACGAGGCGGCGCACCAGTTCACCAACATGATCTCCACCGGGCGGATCCCGGGCTGGCTGGACGAGGGCACCGCGACCTACTTCGAGGGCACGCGGCGTTCGGCCAACGGCCGCGTGGAGTCGAACCTCATCCACGAGGGGCGCCTCAAGCACCTGAAGGACGTGCTGGACCAGGGCTCCCCGACCCTCAAACAGGTGGTTTCGCACCCGGGCGGGGGGGACTTCCCGGGCGACTGCTACCCGATGAGCGGCTACCTCGTCTACTTCTTCAAGAACTACGAGGACGAGGAGTGCCGGCGCGTCTACGCCCCGCACTTCGACGCCTACCTGCGCTCCTACCGCACGGGGGAGCAGCACGACGTCTTCGCCCGCTTCGTCGAGTACTTCGTCACCCAGCCCGCCCAGCCGGGGGTGACGACCTTCGAGCAGTTCGAGGAACGCTTCCGGCGCTGGTGCCTGGACCTGCACGCCCTGCACTTCGGGCCGCCGGAGCGGGCCGACGACCTCGTCGCGCGCGGCGACCGCCAGCGCGCCGCGGGCCAGGTCGAGGCGGCCATGGAGAGCTACCGCCGGGCGCTGGCCAAGCGCGACGGGCACGTGCGGGCGCTCCTGGCGCTCGCCGAACTCCACGCCGAGCGCAAGGAGGACGACGCCAGCGCCTACCGTTACCGCCAGGTGGTGGACCTGGCCCGCCGGGCGGAGGATCCCGCGGCGCCGCTCGCAACGGCCGGCGACCTCTCGGCGACGGCGCTGCTCGAGCGCTGCCTGGGCGCCATCGCGGCCGCCGACAAGGCGCTCGGGGCGGCCGTGGCGGAGGCCGACGGCCGCTTCGCCGAGCAGGCGCGCGCCGCCGCGAGCCGCTACGCCGAAGCCGGCCACCCGCGCAGCGCCGCCTGGCTGCTGGACGTGGCGCGCACGGCCGTGGTCGGGTTCCCCGCGCTGGAGACCGACCTGGAGGCCCTGGAGGCCCGCCACGGCGTGCAGGCGAGCCTGTGGCAGCGCCTGCCCCTCACCCGCGACGCGTGGGCGGGCCGGCCCCAGTGGCGCGTGGAGGCCGACGGCTTTGCGATCCGCAAGGAGGGCGGCGGAGCCACGGCCCTCTTGCTGCGCGAGCCCATGCCCGACCGCTACCGCCTGGAGGCCACCGTGCACTGCAAGGCGGTGGCGGGCGAGGATCCCTTCGTCGGCCTGCTCTTCGGCATCGACGACGGGGGCGTCTGGGACGGGATCTTCGTCTCCGGGAAGGGGTCGGTCGACGTGAGCCGTTGCGCGGACGAGTGGACGGAGTTCCAGAAGCTCCCGCCCCTGGACGACGCCGTCCGGGAGCCCTTCACCCTGGGCGTCGAGGTCCGGCGCGACAGCGTGAAGTTCTTCCTTGAGGGCAAGCACGTCTACACCCGGTCCTACCCGCCCTCGGAACTGCGCGGGCGCATCGGGCTGTTGGCCCAGGACGCCGACGTCTCCTTCACCGGGCTGCGCGTCGCCCACTGATCCCCCGCGGCGCCTCGCCCCCGCGGGCGGCCGGGCGAGCCTTGGGGGGCGCGGGGTATGGTCTGGGGATGGCGCGGACGGCCGGTGAGGGCGGACGGGCGGGCGGGGCGGCGCTGCCGCTTTCGGGGCTCCTCGCCCTGATCGCGGGGGCCGTGGCGCTCGCGCTGGCCGACCCGGCGCCGGCCCCGGTCAAGACGACAGGACCGCCCCGCCCGGGCGCCGGGGAGGCCCTGCGCGACGTGCTCACCGGCCGCCCGACCGACGCCAGCGGCCGGCCCCGCCCCCCCGCGCAGGGCTGGGGCAGCCCCGGGCGCCCCTTGCGCGTGCGGTTCGTCCCCTCGGGCGACCGCCACCAGGCCGACCTGGCGCTCACCGACCTCCTCGCGTGGCTGCGCCGGCGCACCGGGCTCGCCGTCGAAGGGGCGGTGCTGCGCTCCTACGGGCTGGTCGTGCAGGAACTCGTGCAGGGGCAGTGCGACGTGGCGTTCCTCACGGCGGCCTCCTACGCCCGGGCGCACCACCTGACCCAGGCCACCGCCGACCCCGGCGACGACCTGGACGCCGTGCTGATGGCCGTGCGGGAGGGGAGCCCCGAGTACCCGGGGAGCGACCTCGCCTACCGGGGCGCGCTCTTCGTGCGCGCCGACTCCCCGATCCGCTCGGTGGCGGACCTTCGCCCCGAGCACGTGGTGGCCATGGGCAGCCGCACGAGCGGCGCGGGCTCGATCCTGCCAACCGCCCTGTTCAACGCGCGGGGGATCGCCCCGCGCGTGCTGCGCCTGGAGGGCTATCCGCTGATCGTCACGGCGGTGCTCCAGGGCTCCGCGGACGTGGGGTGCGTGTACTGGTCGCCGCCCGCCCCGGGCCGGCCCGAGAACGACGGCCGGCGCACGGTGCTGGAGTCCCACCCGGCGGTGTTCGAGCAGACGCGCCTCATCGGGTTCACGCCCTGGATCCCCAACGAGCCGGTGGTGATCCGCCGGGCCGTGCCCGCGCCCCTGCGCGACCTGCTGGCCCGGGCGATCCCGCTGTACGTGATCGAGAACGCGCGGACGCCCGAAGGGCGCGCGCGGCTGGAGAGCGTGGGCAGCGTGGTGGGGTACCTGCCGGCGAGCCACGCCGACTTCGACCCCCTGATGGAGGTGATCGAGCGCGCCTTCCTCCACGACCCGGAGGGCCGGCGCGACTTCCTGGGGGCGGGCCGGTGAGCGCCCCGCTCCTGCGCGTGACGGGCCTGACCAAGGTCTACCCCAACGGCGTCGTCGCCCTGCGGGGCGTGGACCTCACGGTCGACGAGGGGGAGTTCGTGGTCGTGATCGGCCGCTCGGGCTCGGGCAAGTCCACCCTCCTGCGCTGCCTCAACCGCCTGGTCGAGCCGACACAGGGGACGCTCGAGTTCGAGGGCCGGGACGTCACGACCTGTCGGGGGGCCGAGTTGCGCCGCCTGCGGCGGCGGGTCGGGATGATCTTCCAGCACTTCAACCTCGTGCGGCGCGCCACGGTCGAGACCAACGTGCTGACCGGGGCGCTCGAGTCCGCCGGGCTCGTGGCGAGCCTGGCCGGGTTCTGGCCGCGCGCCGAGCGCGAACGCGCCGCCCGCACGCTCGCCGAGGTGGGGCTCCTGGCCCAGCGCCGCCGGCGGGCGGACTCGCTCTCCGGCGGCCAGCAGCAGCGCGTGTTCAGCTCGGCGTTTCGTGCGATGTTCGGCACGAGCCACCGGAAGAAGGCGCTCTCCTGCGCCTTGCTGTACTCCCAGAAGTTGAACCGCCGCACCTTGAACGGGCAGTTGTTCGCGCAGTAGCGGGTCCCGGTACAACGGTTGTAGATCTGCTGGTTCAGCCCATCGGCGCTGTGCATGGTCGCCACGAACGGGCAGACGGTCTCGCAGGGAGCGTTCTCGCAGTGCTGGCACAGCATCGGCTGGAAGAGCGTCCGCGGCTCCTCGACGACTTCGAGCGGGCCGTCCCAGACCTCGGCGCCCCAGCGCCCGTCCTTCGCCGGGGCGTCGTAGTAGCGGTCGATCCGCATCCACGACATCTCGCGCCCGTTGATGATCCCCTGCCGCCCGACGACGGGGACGTTGTTCTCGGCCTGGCAGCCGATGACGCACTTGCCACAGCCGGTGCACGTGCTGAGGTCGATGGCCATCGCCCACCGGGCGTTCGGGTAGTCGTGCCCGGGCCAGGCCGACGGGCCGCCCGCCTGCTGC
>JAPKHB010000106.1 GCA_026647295.1 Planctomycetota bacterium
GCTGCTCGGGCTGATCGCCGTCGGCCGCCTGGCGATGGAGGCCTGGCTCCACCGGCCGGCGCCGGCGCAACTGCCCGAGATCGGGGCGACGCGCACCGAGGCCACGCCCTTCCTGCTGGTCGTGATCGACGGGCTGCGCGAGGAGAGCGCGTTCGCGGCGGCGGACCCCCCGATGCCCTGGTTCCAGGCCCTGGCGCGGCGCGGCGTGGGCGGCGTGGCCCTCGCGGGCGATCCCACGCTCACCGCGCCCTGCGTGCGCACGCTGCTGACCGGACGCCTGCCCGACCTGCTCACCGCCTTCCGCAACTTCAGCGCGCGGGAGGTGAAGGGCAGCCTCGTCGAGTACCTCGCCCGCCGCGGCGGGCGCACGGCGCACGGGGGCGACGCCGCCGTGTACCAGCTCTGCCGCTCGCACTACCGCCCCGAGGACGTGCTCCAGTTCCCGGACCAGGGCCCCGTCGACCAGGGCCACTGCGACCGCCAGGCCGTGCCCTTCGTGGCCGAGCGCATCCGCGCCGGGGCGACCGTCGTGTCCCTGCACCTGACGGGGCCCGACCACGCCGGCCACAAGTACGGCGCGACGGGCCGGGAGTACTGGGCGGCCTGCCGGCGGGTCGACGAACAGATCGCCCCGATCGTGGAGGACTTCCTCGCCCGCCATCCCGACGCCTACGTGCTCGTGGCCTCCGACCACGGCGTCTCGGCGATGGGCACGCACGGCGGCGGCGAGTCCGAGGCGCGCCGCGCCCCCTTTGCGCTGGTCGGCCCACAGGTCGCCCGCGGGGCGGGCCTCGAAGTCTCGCAGGCGGCGCTGGCGCCGACGCTCGCGGTGCTGATGGGGCTGCCGCTGCCGCCGCTGGCCGAGGCGCCGCCCGACGCGCGCCTGATGGCGCTGCCCGAGGCGCGCGTCGCCGAGGCCCTGGACGCCTACCTCGCCGCGCGCCTGGCCGTCGCGCGCGACCTCGAGATCCCGGGCGTGGACCTGATCGAGCGCCGCCGGGCCGCGCTCGCGCTCGGGGTGGAGGTCCCCGCGCGCCGCGCCGAGGTGGCCACGCTGATCGCGGGCCTCAACCGCCTCCTCACGCCCAGCAGCGCGGGCTACGCCACGCTCGCGCTCCTCCTGGCGGCCGGCTGGCTGGTGCTGCTCGTCGGGGTGGCGGGGCGCTACGCGATCCCGCCGCGGCGCGCCGCGGCGGTGGGGGCGGCGCTGCTGCTGCTGTGCGCGCTCGCGGTGAACCTGCTGGGCGACCTCGTCGCGCTGCCGCCGCTCGGCGCCGGCGCGGCGCTGCTGCTGGGCACGGCGCTGGTCGCCGGCGCGGCGCCCCGGCCCCGCGCCCCCGGCGGCTTCGTGACCCTGGCCTGCCTGGCGAGCCTGCCGGTGCTCACGGCGGCCGGCGTCGCCCTGCAGTCGGCCTGGACGCGCGGCCCGCAGGGCGAGGGGCTGGGGGCGCGGCTGCTCGTCGTCGGGGCCGCGACCGCGCTCCTCTTCGGGGCCACGCTCAAGCCCCGCCGCCTCCTCGCGTGGCTGGCGGCGCGCGCGCGGACGGCCCCGGGCCTCGTGCCCGCCTTCGGCGGGGTCGCCGTCGGCTTCACGCTCACGCTGCGGCCCTTCATCGACCCCCACGTGCACCTGATGCTGCTCTACGCCCTGCTGGCGCTCGGGCTCACGGCCCTCCTCGCCTGGCGCGGCTGGCGCGCGGGCCGGCCCGCGCCGGAGGCGCTCGCGCTCCTGGCCGTGGGGCTCGTCCTGTTCCTGGGCACGCGCCTGCTGGAGTACTACGGACCCGGCGCGGACGGCGGTCCGTGGGTGGTCGCGGCGGGTCCGCGCGCCGCGTGGCTCGCGGGGCTGGGTCTGGGCCTGGTGGCGCTGGGGGGCGGCCTCGCCCGCTGGAAGGAGGTGGCGCGCGCCGACGTCCCGGCGCTGGCCCTGGCCGGGCTGGCCCTGTGCGGGGCCTTCCTGCCGGGGCTTCCGGGCGTGGGCGCCTGGCTCGCCACGGTGCGCTGGGCCGAAAGCCCGCTCGAGGTGTGGCAGGCGCTGGGGGTCAACGGGCTTGCGCTCGCGGCGCTGTTCGTCGCGCTCGCGCGCGGGACGCCGGAGGGACGGCTGCTCGCGCGCGTGGGCGCCGCCACCGCGCTCGCGCGCCGGCTCGCGCTCACCGACGGCGAGTTCGCCGCCTTCGCGCTCGCCGCCGTGGGGTGCATGCTCGCGGCGCGCCTACGGCTCGCGCACGGGCGCCGTGCGCTCGCCTGGCTCGCCGTGGGCGTGCTGGCGCTGCGCACCGGCGTGTTCCACGCGATGGGCTTCGTCGAGTCCTTCTCCACCCTCGACGTGGGCGCGGCGTTCAAGGGCCTGGGCGAGGCCCAGGCGCAGGCGCTGGACGCGGCGGGCGGCGCGCACGTCACCTGGCAGGTGAAGGTGGCGGGGCTGCAACTGGCGTTGCGCATGGCCCTGCCCTGGGTGCTGCTCCTGGCGGCGGTGATGCGGGCGGCCGCGCGCTCCGGGGCGGCCGGAGCCCCCCCGCGCCTCGTGGGCGACGTGGCCCTTTCCTTCGCGGCGCGCGGGGCCGCGATCGCCGCGGCGCTGTGGGCCTGGTGGATGAGCGTGTGGTGGACCACCCTGGCCTACACGGTCTACGCCTTCGCCGCCGCCGACGTCGTGCTGCTGCTCGTCTGTGCGGGGGCCTGCGGGGTGTTCGGGGAGCGCCGGGCGGCGCCGCGGCCCGCCCCCCGCGAGGCGCGCCTTCTCCGCGGGGCCCCGGCCGGGCAGAATGCCGCCCCATGGACCGCCTGATCGCCCTGTTCGGGCCCGGCCACCCCACGCGCCAGGAGTACAACCACGCCGCCCGGGTCGGGCGCCTCCTGGCCGAGCGCGGCTTCGGCCTGGTGTGCGGCGGGCTGTATGGCGTGATGGAGGCCGCCTGCATGGGCGCCCAGGAGGCGGGCGGCCGCACCGTGGGCATCCTGCGCACCTACAACCGCAACGACGCCAACCCCTACGTGGACGTGGTGATCCCGTCGGGCCTGGGCGACGCGCGCAACGTCCTGGTCGCCACGGCGGGGGAGGCCGCGATCGCCGTTGGGGGCCGGCTCGGCACGCTCTCGGAGATCGCCATCGCGCTCAAGCACGGAATCCCGGTCGTGGGCCTGGGCACCTGGAAGCTCGACCGCCACGCCCTCTTCGACCGCTACCTGCCCGAGGCCCGTTCCCCGGAGGAGGCCGTGGCGCTGGCGATCGCGCTGGCCGACGCCCGGCGCGAGGCGCGCGCCGCGCCGCCGCCCTCGGAGGAGGATGGCCCGGATCTCGGCGGCGAGGGCGAGAAGGCGCCGGAGGGCGGGGCCGGCCCGCCGGAGCCCCCGGCGGCGGGGCCCGCCACCCCCTGACGCCTGCGCGGGGGCCGCCGGGAGGGCGGGGTGGCGGCGGTGGGGCGGGGCGGCTACCCTTCCGCGACCCTGGCTCCTGGGAGGAACGCCTCATGCAGTTCTCGGCTGGATCCGTGTTCACGCGGTCGATCGGCGTCTCGCTGCGCAACTTCATCCCCTTCCTGATCATCGGATTGATCATCTACGCCCCCGTGATCGCGGTCCAGGTGGCGTTGGCTCCCGATGCCCCGGTCAACGAGCTCGCCGGGGCCTTCGACGAGGGACGCCGGCTCGGTGCGTCCGCCCAGCCCCCGCGGGCCGACCCGGGCTTCTTCTCCGGCGGGGAACTCCTGGACCTCGTCCTTGGCACAGTGGCCCAGGGCCTCCTGGCGGCGTCGCTGGCGTACGCCACGTTTCGCTCCCTGCAGGGCGAGCGCGCGGGGATCGGAGAGGCCATGGCCAAGGGCTTTGGCGTCATCCTGCCGGTGATCGGGGCCTCGATCCTGCTGGGCATCGTGATCACGCTCGGCCTCCTCGTGCTGATCGTCCCCGGCGTGATCCTGGCGTGCATGTACTACGTCGCGATCCCGGCCATCGCCGTCGAGCGGATCGGGGTGGGCGCGGCCCTCGCGCGCAGCGCCTTGCTCACCCGGGGCCACCGGGGCTCGATCTTCGTCCTCTTCCTGCTCCTTGTGCTCGGCGGGCTCGGCCTGGGTGCGATCCTGGTCGCCGCCCTGGTCGCGAGTCCGACGGCGGGCCTGATCGTGGCGGCGCTGGTCACCGCGATCGTCGGCATCGTGGGGGCGGTGACCCATGCGGTCGCCTACCACGACCTGCGCGTGGTGAAGGAGGGCGTGAGCACCAGCACGCTGGTCGCGGTGTTCGACTGACCCGCGCGGCGCAGGGGCCGCGGGGTCAGGCCTCGCGCGGCGCGTCGGGCGGGGCGTCCGCGAGGCCGGCGACCCGGCCGCTCGCAAGGTCGTATTCGGGGCCGAGCAGGTCGGAGACCGGCTCGAGCAGCGCGCGCGCCTCGGCGTCGCCCGGGGCCCCGCCCGCATAGCGCAGCGCGTGTTCGCCGAGTTCGACTTGCAGCCCCTCGACCAGGAGGCGCCGCAGGGGGGGGCCGCCGGTCGCGCCCGGCACGACGAGCACGCCGCCCACGCGCGTGGCGCGCACGCTGGCGAGGACCTCGCCCGGCCCGTCGAGCGCGAGACGCCCGCGGGCGTCGCGCACGATGCGCGCGCGCCGCCGGCCCGCGAGGTCCAGGCGGCCCACGGCGTGCCCCAGCGCACGGGCGGTGTAGAGCAGGGTGCCGCAAAGCGGCGCCGGCCGAAGCCCGCGCAGGGCGAGCAGCCCGAGCAGCAGCGCAAGGCCCGCGAGCCCGGCCAGCACCCAGCCGCGCGCCCCCCAGCGCGGCGCGACGCGTACCGCCACCTCCACGGGACCGGGGCCGGGGCCGGGGGCCCAGCCCACGGCGACCGTGAGCCGCTCGACGCGCGGGGCGTAGAGGTCCCCGCGCCCGTCCGCCGCCGAGGCCTTGGGCGCCACCTCCCAGAGCCCCGGCTCCACCTCGACGACCGCGAGGCGCGCGCGGCCCTGGGTGACCGCGACGGTGGGCGCGACCGTGGCGAGCGCGCGGAACCAGGCCGCGTCCCCGCCGTCCGGGTCCAGACGCAGGCGCAGCGGGGTGTGCACCGACCAGCCGTCGGGACCGCGTTCCCAGGCCGGCAGGGGCGCCTCCAGCGTGAGGCGCGGCGCGCGGGGGCGCACCTCGACCGCGACGGCGCCGGCGACCTCCTGGCCGGGTCCGGCGCGCGGCACGAAGCGAAGGCGCGCAGCGCGGGCGGCCGTGGCGGCGGGCTCGGCCGGCGCCTCGATCCGCACGCCCAGGCGCCGGGCCGAGCCGACGTCGAAGCGGCCCGCCGCGTCCGGCGGGTGCCGTGTTCCGCGCTCGTCCTCGAGCCAGACGCGCACGGCGGCGGGGGCCCCGGGCGGGTCCCAGGTCGCCGTGAGGACGAAGGGACCGTCCAGCGGTTCGTCCTCGCCCTCGACCTCGAGCAGGGGCAGGGGATCCTGCGCGGCGGGCGGGAGCCGGACCTGCCTGGGCCCGGCGCCGGCCGCGAGGCGCCACCGCTGGGGCGCCGGCTCCACCGCGAAGGGAAGTTCCTGCGGCGGGCCGAGCGGATCGTTGCACACCCGCAGCACCCCGCGCGCCGGGACGGCCGGCCCCGGCGCCGGCGCGTAGCGCACCGTGAGGCGGGCCTCCAGGAGATCCGCGCCCGCGTCCGCTTCGGGCGCGACCGCCGCTTCGAGCCCCGGGGGCAGCGGGCCTTCCCGCGCTTCCACCCGCCAGGCCGAAGGCGGGCCGGCGCGCGTGCGCCGCAGTCGATAGGTGCGCTCGACCTGCGTGCCGGGGCGCACGCGCAGCGCCGAGAACGGGGCGGGCGCGCCGCCTTCGGGGGCCGCGAGGATCCAGCCGGGCTCGGGGTCCGGGATCGGGAGCCCAAAGGGCGCCGGCGGGTCGCAAAGGACCAGGACGTCGGCGCCGGCCTCGAGGCGGAAGGAAAGCCGCGCCTCGCGCCCGAGCGCGAGGGGCCAGCGGATGGCAAAGCGTTCGCCCTCCGCGTCGGACGTCCGCTCGACCGCGGCGCCGGCCGCCGCGTCCAGCCCGACGATCGGCCCGGGGCGGCCCGCGCCGGCCGCGAGCACGCGGAGAGGCAGCCGGGCCTCCAGGTGGACCTCGGGCGCGGGCGTGTCGAGCGGCGACCACGGCGCGACGCCCACTTCCGGCGGTCCCTGGGCGAGCACCACGGCGCCCCGGCCCACCCGGCCGCGGGCCTCGGCCAGCCGCGCCGACCCGGCGGGCGAAAGGCCGATCGGCCACACGCGCGCGGGCCGCGGACCGCGCTCGTTCCACGCCGCCAGGGCGGCGCGGGCCTCGGCCTCCTCGGCCTCGGGGAGCGCGTCGCCGAAGGGGCCGAGCAGGAACACCTCGACGCCGCCCGTACCCGCGTGGCGCTGCTGGATGGTGCGCAGGACGTGGCGCGCGTCGCCCGGGCCTTCGAAGCGCAGCCCCTCCTCGCGGGCGAGCGCGCGCGCGAGCGCCTCCGGGCGGGGGTCGGCCGTGAACAGGCGCGGGCGCCCCGCCGGGCTGGCGCCGGCGAGCAGGACGGTGACCGGCCGGCCCGTGGCCTCCAGGCGGCCCACCAGTTCCAGCGCCTCGGCCCGCAGCGCCGCGTCCCGCGCGGCCGCCCCGCGGCCCCGGTCGAGCACCACGTAGGTCGGGCCCTCGAAGGGCCGCGGCGGGTCCGCGCGCAAGGGGCCGGCTCCGAGGAGCAGGGCGGCGAGGAGGAGCGGCCAGCGGGCGGAGGGCGGGCGCATCGGGCCAGCCTAGCCGCGGGGGGGTGCAGGACCGGCGCGCGGCCGCGGGCGGGGCCGGGCGGGCTAGGCGCCGTCGCGCCCGCACAGCCGGCGGAAGGCGCAGACGCGGCACCTTTCGAGGTCGTCGGTGAGCGGGAAGTCCTCGCGCGCCGCGCCGTTTCGCTCCGGGTCGCGCAGCCGCGTGCGCATGGCGGCGATCGAGGCGCGCATCACCCCGCGCGCCTCCTTGAGTTCGGCCTCGCCCACGCGGAAGTCGAACTCGCGGGCCGTCTGCCCGAGGTAGACCAGGTGGGTGCTCACGTGCGTGGGCTCGATCTGCCGCGCGCTGTGCAGGTACTGGGCGTAGATGGCGAGTTGGGTGCGGTCGCTCTCGGGCTTCACCTCGCCGGTCTTCCAGTCGTAGATGTCGATCCCGCCGTCGGGGCGCTCGAGGGCGAAGTCGAGCACGACCCACACGGGCGTGCCCTCGAAGTCGAACGAGTCGAGTTGCTCGATGGGCAGCCAGCGCGTCGGGCTGCTGCGCCGGATGCGCTGGTAGGCGTCGCTCTCCAGGAACGCGCGCAGCGCGGCGCGCGCGCGCTGGTGCATCGCCTGCCACTCCTCGGGCGGCACCGCCTCGCGGTACTCGTGCTCGATGAGTCCCACGTGACGCTTGGGGTTGCGCCAGTACTCCCCGTCCCGGCTCTCGCTCCACTCGCGGCGCATGCGCTCGCTCAAGGCGTCCAACTCCCGGTCGACCCCGATCGCCGGGCGCTCGAAGGCGAGCAGGCCGTCGGCGCCCGCGGCCTGCGCCTGGCGCAGGAGCCCTTCGATGGCGCTGTGCACCAACGACCCCACCCACGCCCAGCGGTTGCTCAAACTCTTGAGCACGTAGGCCGTGCGCACCTCGCCCGGCGCCTCGGCCTTCCAGCCGCCCCAGGACCCGTAGTAGTTCCACCAGTACTGGCGCGGGCAGTAGCGGAAGGACCCGTCCCGCGACAGCGACCAGGTGAAGCGGTTCTCGAGCTCGGCCACGGGGCGAGGGTAGCAGTACGGCGCCTGCCGCCCGCCGGCAAATCGCGTCCGGAGGCCGCCTTGCGACGGCCCCCCGGGCCGCCCCGGGGCCGCGGCGCCCGCCCGCCGCCGGGCCCGATCAAAGGATCGAGAACGCTTCGCTCAAGGCGTCGGTGCGCCCGACGTAGTTGGCCTCGGCGCTCAAGCGCAGGAGCGAGGGCCGGGGCTCGGGGTCGGCGAGGATGCCCAGCGCCGCCACGGCCAGCGCGCGCACCTCCGACCGCCGGGCGGCGTCGCGCGCCACGCAAAGGAGCGGGAAGATGGCGCGCGGGTCGTGGGTCTGGCCGAGCGCGACGGAGAGCTGGATCGTGTCGGCCTGCGTCGCCGCCTGGCGCAGTTGCTCGCCGAGCAGGTCGGTCACGCCCGCGCCGCGATAGAAGGTGAGCCCCAGCGCCGCGGCGCCGCGCGGTGCGACGACGCGATCCTCGAGCAGCAGGGCCTCGAGCGCGGGCACGGCCTCCGCCTCCGGGACGCCGGCCGGGCCGAGCGCGAGCGCGGCCTGCGCCCGCAGCGCGGGGCCCTCGTTGCGGTCGCGCACGAGCGCGAGCAGTTGCGGCCCCGCCTCGGGGTCGCGCGCGAGCGCCAGGCCCGCTGCAAAGGCGCTGCGCGTGTCGGGGTCGCGGCCGTCGGCGAGGCCGAGGCGCAGGCGCCGGCGCGCGGCGGCCCGGAACTCCGCCCCCGGGCCCCCCGGCCCGGTCTCCTGCACCGCCAGGCCCAGCGCCAGGGCGTGGAAGCCGCGCTGCTCGTAGGAGCCCGTGTCCGGCCCCGCCAGGAGGCGCTCGGCGGGCCCGCCGCGGCCGAGCAGCGCGTCCGAGCCCGCGGCCAGGTCGGCGGCGAGGAGCCGCGCCGCGGCCACGCGGCCCAGGCCCACGGAGAGGTTGTCCGACGCCGACCCCTCGGCCTTGAGCAGCGCGGCGACGGCTTCGGCGCGCCGTTGGGCGTCCAGGTGCCCGGCGTGCTCGCCCAGGGCGAGGCGGGCCGCGCGGGCGAGCGGGGCGGGCAGGCGCCGGTCGCCCAGCAGGCGCAGCAGCAACTCGGGCCAGCGCCCGGCGCCCAGGCGCGCGAGCGCCGTCACGGCGTGGGCCCGCTCCAGGTCGCTGGGCTTGCGGCCGAAGGCGAGGCCCTTGAGCACCGCGGCGCGCAGGTGCTCGCGCAGGTCCTCCGGGACGCCCGCCGGGGGCTGGAGCGAGAGCCCCACCAGCGCGGCCACGGGCAGGTCGGCCGTGCGCGCGCGCAACTCCAGCACCTGGCGCAGCGCCTGGACCACCAGCCGGCCGTCGCGGTTCACCTCGCCGGCGTAGGGCTGGTCGGCCAGGAGGCCCAGCGAGAGGCAGGCGAAGCAACGCACCCGCAGGTCGTCCTCGGCGCCCGTGGCGACGTCGACCAGCGTCATGCGCGCCAGTTCGACCGACACCGCGTCCAGGCGGGCGGCGGGGTCGCTGCGCCGCAGCAGGCCCACCGCGAGCGTGGCCGACTCGCGCACCACCAGTTCCTCCTTCGGGTCGGTCGCAAGGCGCAGGAGGAGTTCGAGCGTCTCGGGCGTGGCGTCCACCTTGGCGAGCGCGAGCGCCGCCGCGGCGCGCAGGTCCGTTTCGTCCCGGGCTGTCGGCGCGAGCAGCGTGAGCAGGTAGGGGCGGATCTGCTGCCCGACCAGCAGCCGGCGCAGGGCCGCGTCGGTGTCCAGGCGCGCGGCGGGCTGCGCGGGGGCCGCGCCCGTCACCGGCCCGCGGGCGCGCACGGCCGCGCCCTTGGGCGGGAGGTGGACGGCGCTTACGCGACGATGACGGTCCGCACCGCATGCGGTACGGGCACGTTTGCACGAAGCGATCTCTCCTCCGACGACGAGAAGCATGTCTTCATCGGCGCTGCTGACTTGCCGATCACAAGGCGCTGTTGGGCCATCGATCTGACCGTCTGCGAGGACGATGAGCACGTGCTCGTACAGGTCGGCACTGCGCGAGCGCCGGATTGCGATGACGAGATGCCGGAGACTTGCCGGCCGCAGCTGGATGGCTCGACGCCCCGAGCGGGACAGCCCATGGTCTTCGACCCGGTTGGTCCGTCGGCGTCGGTGAGCATTTCTGGCGGCTTTCTACGAGGGGAGGTCGGAGACCTCGACCTGCCTCTGGCAGTGGTCCACACGGCCGCCGAATACGCGGAGCGAACGATCACGATCCGAGACACGATGATCGACGTCGAGTTCGGCCCCGAGGAGCTGCGGGGGTCGCTAGGGGGTGCGCTCCTCATCGAGGATCTCGTCGGGTTTGCCGTGATGGTCGATCCGTCGGCGCCGGCCGACGAGATTCGAGGAGCGTACTCATCGTTCGCCGATCTGCTTCAGTCTGCGTCGAATCCTTTGGAGTGTCGGGCGCTGT